>JAZFRG010000045.1:0-3381 GCA_036445535.1 Sphingomonadales bacterium | reverse complement strand
CCGATGCCGGGGTCGATATGATCAAATTGATCGACCAGGACCAGATGACCATGGAAGAGGTTTATGCGGTCGTTGATGAAGCCCACAAACATGGCCTGATTGTGGTTGCCCACGGCCACCGCCCGGAAGAGGTAATCAGGGGCCTTTTGGCCGGGGTCGATAATTTTGAACACACCGGATTTGCCACCGCCCCCGAATACCCCAAACATGTCATGGATGCGATTAAAGAGCGCACCGCACAAATGAACCTGGGGCCGCTGTATTGGACGCCGACCGTGGAGGGGCTTTATAATTACACGTACAATCGCGATCACCCGGAAAAGCTTGATAACACCTGCTGGCACTTAGGTTTAGAAGATAGCACCATTGCCGACATCAAGGCCTCGATCGAGAACCCCGACCGCCTGCCCTATTTCCAGATTACCCCACAGCGGATGCCAACCTTGAAAAGGAAGATCGAACAGCTCCGCGAAGCCGGGGTTGTTATGCTGATCGGCACAGATAGCGGCATCCC
This sequence comes from Sphingomonadales bacterium, assembly GCA_036445535.1. GTDB lineage: Bacteria > Pseudomonadota > Alphaproteobacteria > Sphingomonadales > SMXR01 > SMXR01. The sequence continues at coordinate 2,867 of JAZFRG010000045.1, read as the reverse complement.
GATGAAATTCCATTGCCAGTCGACCTGGAATGAATTGGATATCCTGGTCCGCGTTATGGGCATGGACCCGATGGAAGCCATTAAAGGCGCGACCTATTGGCCGTCGGTTTTAATGGGCGTCGATGATAAAGTAGGCACGGTCAGTGAAGGCAAACTGGCCGATATCATCGCGGTCAAAGGCGACGTGCTGCGCTACATTAATCTCTTATCCGATGTCGACATCGTCATCCAGAACGGCAAGGTGGTAAAGAAGAGGTATAAATAGACGACCAAGGGAGAGGAATGTTAAGCCAGGTTGACAGACGTCGGGTTTTGAATTTTCTGGTGGCCTCGCCTTTTTTGCTACCGCTTTTCAAACATGCATGGGCCGATGAAATCCCCGGTAGCTTTGATTTAGCGAAGATCAAGTCAGCGGGCAATGTGCTGAACGTTTTTGAAATGCGCGAGGTCGCCAGGAGCAAAGTTGACCCGGCCATCTGGAACTGGTTATCCACGGGATCGGAAAGCGAAAAAACGCTTCTAGCCAACCGAGCGATTTTCGAGGCCCTGCAGATCCGGGTCCGCCGCCTCATTGATGTTTCAAAAGTTGATACCAGGGTAACCCTTTTCGGCCAGACCTATCAGAGCCCTGTCTTCCTGGCACCGATCGGTTTCCAGAACCTTTTTCACGGGGAGGGTGAATTTGGCTCTGCAAGCGCCGCCCTGGAAGCTGAAAGCATGATGATGAGTGCGATCCTTTCCTCGGCCCCTTATCAGGACCTGGCGGGGTTGGGGGTGCCTGCTCCGTGGCTGCAGATTTATGCCCGCTGGCCCAAAAATTTTTTGAAGGACCTTTTAGGGAGGTGTGAGCGGGCAGGATGCCCCGCAGTCGCGCTGACCGTCGACACCCCGGGGATTGGCAAGCGCGAAACCGCTCTCCGCACCATGGGCGATATGTATCGGGATGAGCGGCTTTCCTTTGGTAATTTCGGGGAAGGCGTAAACCCGATGAAAGCCGCCAATAAGGCCCTCACCTGGGACTTTGTAGACTGGCTTAAGGCCAACACCGGGATGAAGGTCTTACTGAAAGGCATCGTAACCGGTGAAGACGCCCTTTTGGCCCTGGAACACAGGGTCGACGGCATTTATGTCTCAAACCACGGCGGCAGGCAGGCGGAAACCGGCCGCAGCACCCTCGAATCCCTTGCCGAAGTCTTAGTTGAAGTCAAAGGCGAGGTCCCGGTTCTGGTTGATGGCGGGTTCAGGCGGGGTACGGATATTTTCAAGGCCCTGGCGCTGGGGGCAACGGCTGTCGGCATCGGCCGACCCCAGATCTGGGGCCTCGGGGCCTTTGGCGGGACCGGTGTTTTGAGAGTTTTGCAAATTCTTGAAGGTGAACTGATCCGGATCATGCGCTTCGCCGGCACGACCTCGATCGTTGCTATCACCAGAGCATCCATAAACCCCGTCGAGAATAATCCTTTTCAAAAGTTTTTAGAGGAATAAGGCGGCTGGGTGGTGAAGAAGAGGTATAAGAAGGGGGGATGAGCCAACCTAAAAAGAACCATTATAACCCAGCATTTTATTTAAGATCATGGGCTGAGCAGGATGGAAAAATTCCTTGCTATAGATTGATTAATGGAAAAATAGCCAAAAGTAGACGTTCTCCCGAAAACACCGGTTTTGAAATTGATCTTTATTCTCTAAAAAATGTTCCCGAGAATAAACGACAAGAATTAGAAAGCTCCTTTTTCAATAAAGAAATCGACAATAAGGCCGCTCCTATTTTCCAAAAACTAATAAACGGGCATCTGGAGGAGCTTTCTTCAAGAGAAAAGGAGAAATGGACCCATTACCTTGTCGCCCAACGGCTAAGAATCCCGGAAAGTATCCACGAAGTAAGAAAACGGGGTTCCCTAGTATTAAAGGCCAAACTTTTGGAAAACCCAGAGGACTTTTTAGAAATTAAAGGAACGGAAAAAGAAAAAACTTTACTGGATTGGGTGGATAAAAATTTTGTGGGCTTGTTAGATAATTTTGGAATGTTAATCCTTCCAAGTATTATTACTGACCAAACAATCAACAAAAAAATCTCCGAAATGCATTGGTGGGTTCAAGATTTTTCTAGAGCTACCGTGCCACTTTTGACATCTGATAGACCTTTATGGATTTTTTCAGGAGTGGCTGACCCAAATTGTGTTATTGGCCTTCCTTTATCTCCAACAAAAATGTTTTTTGCGGCCTACGACCTGGATGTAAAGGAAACCTTTAGGAGAAAAACAGAAAATTATTTGGTTAGACTTGCCAATCGAACCCTTATTTTACAAGCAAAAGAAAGAATTTATGGGAGAGCAACAACTAGCTTTATAGAAAAAACCTTAAAAGGAAAATCCCCTACCCCGCGCGGATAAAAATGGCCCTAAGCGGCATTGTGCCGGGCTTACTTTCCTACAATTCCACAGGCTTAAAGTGGGCGAACATTTCCTTGGCTTCCTCGAGACCGATGAGCCCGGGAAAATCAGCGATTTTGCCCATTGCATCCCAGAGCGCGGCAACTTCGGCGTTCTCATGCGCGGCCTGCGCGCTGGCACCCGCCGCCCATTCCTTAATTTCAATGTAAGAGCCATCCTTTGCCTGCATAATAACCGCCCGGCGCTCGGTAATCAGCCCGAGGCGCCGGAGCAACGGCCCGTGGTCCTTTAAAAGCGCCCTGAATGCAGCGTCCTTGCCGGTATGGGGCCGGTACACGGCGATGAAAATTTGTGGTCCATCTTTTTCTGACATTCTATTCGCTCCTTTTGAAATGGCACCTAAAGCGCCTTCGCCGCCGTATCTTTCGACTTTTCCTGGACGAAGTCGAGAAATTTTTCATGGATCAGGTGGCTGGT
>JAZFRG010000044.1:0-9536 GCA_036445535.1 Sphingomonadales bacterium | reverse complement strand
GTACCTTTGGTTTGCCGGGGTTGCCGGGATTATTGGATTTATTTTTTCGGTTTTGATGAGGATTGAATTGGCCGAGCCCGGGATCGGGTTTTTGACCCTTTTTACCGGGGGTGATCCTGATGTTGCCTCGCAGTTTTTTAATGTTCTGATCACTGCCCATGGCCTGATCATGGTCTTCTTCCTGGTTATGCCTGCCTTAATCGGTGGCTTTGGCAATTTTTTGGTGCCGATTATGATCGGCGCCCCCGATATGGCATTCCCTAGGATGAACAACATCAGTTTTTGGCTGCTTCCGCCGGCTTTTTTCCTGCTTTTGCTTTCGGCAATGGTTGGACCCACCGGGTTTGAAGGATTAGCCGGAGGTATTAATACAGGCGTTGGTGGCGGCTGGACGATTTACCCACCGTTATCGGCAGACCAAGTTGGCCCTTCCATGGATCTTGCGATTTTGGCCCTCCATCTGGCCGGGGCGTCCTCAATTTTGGGGGCGGCAAACTTTATCACAACGATCTTTAATATGCGCGCACCGGGCATGACCATGCATAAAATGCCGCTTTTCGTTTGGTCGGTTCTGGTCACCGCCTTCTTACTGCTTTTGGCCCTCCCGATTCTGGCTGGCGCGATTACCATGCTTTTGACCGACAGGAATTTTGGCACCACCTTTTTTGATCCGGCTGGTGGCGGTGACCCGGTATTGTTCCAGCATTTGTTCTGGTTCTTTGGCCACCCGGAAGTTTATATCCTGATCCTGCCCGGTTTCGGGATTGTCAGCCAGATCGTTTCCACCTTTAGCCGGAAGCCAATTTTTGGTTACCTGGGAATGGCTTATGCCATGGTCTCGATTGGTTTTATCGGCTTTATCGTATGGGCCCATCATATGTACACGGTCGGCATGCCGGTAGACCTGAAGGCCTACTTTATGATTGCGACCATGATTATTGCGGTGCCAACGGGGATCAAGATTTTCTCCTGGATTGCCACTATGTGGGGCGGTTCCCTGACTTTTGAGACGCCGATGCTTTGGGCGCTGGGCTTTATTTTCCTCTTTACCCTGGGCGGGGTCACCGGCGTTGTCTTATCAAGCGCCGGGATTGATCAGGCGCTACACGATACTTATTACGTGGTTGCCCATTTCCATTACACAATGTCCCTGGGGGCAGTGTTTTCCATCTTTGCCGCGTTTTACTACTGGATTGGCAAGATGTCGGGTCGGCAATATCCGGAGTTGGCCGGGAAGATTCATTTTTGGATCACCTTTATTGGCGTTAATCTGGTATTTTTCCCCCAGCATTTCTTAGGCATGCAGGGCATGCCGCGCCGCTATATCGACTACCCCGATGAGTTTGCCTTCTTTAATAAAATTTCATCCTACGGGTCCTACGTCACTGCCGTTGGTGTGGTGCTGTTCTTAGGAATTGTTATTTACACGTTTACCAAGGGTAAAAAATGTGCCGACAACCCCTGGGGTTCGGGCGCTGATACCTTGGAATGGACCCTGCCATCGCCGCCGCCGTTCCATCAGTTTGAAGAACTGCCGGTTATTAAATAAGGACGAAAGCGTTGGCCCGAGCAAAAACCATAAACGAGGGGGATATTTTGAACCCTGCTGTTGAAGACCTCGCTGATTTTAATGACTTCTGGGTTTTAGTGAAACCCCGGGTAATGTCTTTGTCTATCTTCACCGCGCTGGTTGGTTTGCTGTTGGCCCCGGGGACAATCCACCCGGTGTTGGGTTTCTCAGCAATTCTTTTTACCGCCATGGGGGCCGCCGCTTCGGGGGCTCTTAATATGTGGTTTGATGCCGATATCGATACCAAAATGTTGCGCACAAAAAAACGTCCGATCCCAGCTGGTCGGCTGGATAAAAAGGCCGCACTTGGGTTTGGAATTTTCCTGACTATTACCTCCGTAGTCTACATGGCGCTTTTAATAAATTGTTTGGCGGCAGGGCTTTTGGCTGGGACAATTTTCTTTTACGTGGTTGTTTATTCAATGCTTTTAAAACGCCGGACCCCGCAAAATATTGTGATTGGCGGGGCTGCTGGCGCGATCCCGCCCATGATTGGCTGGGCGGCGGTTACGGGGACGATAACCTTAGAGCCAATTTTACTTTTTCTGATTATCTTTTTCTGGACCCCGGCGCATTTTTGGGCGCTGGCGATCTCCCTGAAAGAAGATTACGCCAAGGCAAATTTGCCAATGCTGCCCAATGTCGCTGGAAATGATGCAACCTACCGGCAAATCCTGATTTACACGACCTTTACAGTGGTGTTGTCATTTGCCCCGGTGGTGATTGGAATGAGCGGGTCTTTTTATGCTCTTATTGCTGGGATTTTTGGTTTCCTGTTTATGGGTCGCGCGGTGACCCTTTTCATTCGCGGAACAGATTATTACGCCAAAAATGTTTTTCTTTATTCAATCCTTTACCTGTTTGTAATTTTCACAACGCTGGCGGTCGATCATTATATCGGCGGTTATGTTAAGGGGTGGTTTTAATCATGAAGCGCTCTGACATGCATAAAAAAATGCGCGGGCGGAACCTCGCAACGCTATTGATACTCCTTGGTTTTGTGGTTTTAGTCGCGATAGCCACTTACGTTAAATTGGCGGGCGGTGCATGAGCTTAGCATCCAAAAACAGAAAATCCGGAATGATTGTCGCCTTTATTGGCGCGGGCATGCTGGGTTTATCTTTTGCAGCTGTGCCGCTTTATCAAATATTTTGTCAGGTAACGGGTTATGGCGGCACAACACGGGCGGCCCAGGCGGCAATCGCAGTTCCGGTCACAGATCGGAAAATTAAAATCCGCTTTATTGCCAATGTAAACCGCGACATGCCGTGGGATTTTAAACCTTCACAGTTGACCCAGAAAATTCAGGTTGGTGAGCGGAAAATTGCAACCTATTCTGCGGCAAATCCAACGGGTCAACGGATAACCGGAACCGCGGTTTTTAATGTTACGCCGTTCAAGGCGGGTGAATATTTCAACAAGGTTGAGTGTTTTTGCTTTACCGAGCAAACCTTAGAGCCCGGCGAGGTGGCGGAAATGCCGGTCGACTATTTTATCGACCCGTCCTTTGCCGAAGACCCCTATATGGATGATGTGACCGAAATAGTGCTGTCCTATACCTTTTATCTTCAGGGTGCTGAGGATGTTCCTGAGGTGGATCACGGTGATATGGATAAAATGAAAACCAACAATTCAGACGAAGAATAAATCAAGGAGCTAGGAATAATGGCGGGTGTAGGAAATCATGATTACCATTTGGTAGAACCCAGCAAGTGGCCAGCAGTTGGGGCTTTGTCTGCTCTTGCAATGGCTTTTGGGGGCATTTTTACCCTGCACGATTATTCCTGGGCGCTTTATATTTTTTATGGCGGGGTGGCCGGAATTCTTTATACTTTCTTTGGCTGGTTCAAGGATGTTGCCCTTGAGGGTGAGGGTGGTTTTCATACCCCTACCGTCCAGATTGGCCTGCGCTATGGCATGATCCTGTTTATTGCCTCCGAGGTGATGTTTTTTGTCGCCTGGTTTTGGGCTTATTTTAATGCCTCGATTTTCCCCACGGACCTGCCTGCAGTCGGTGGCGTTTGGCCCCCGGTTGGCATTGAAACCTTTGATCCCTGGCACATTCCTTTTGTGAACACCCTGGTGTTGCTGCTCTCAGGTACAACCGTAACCTGGGCTCACCATGCCCTGTTAGAAGGGGATCGGCGTAGTGTTAAAAACGCTCTTTGGGCTACGGTTCTTTTGGGCATGTTTTTTACCTCGCTCCAGGCTTATGAATATATTCATGCTTCCTTTGCCTTTGCCGGCAACATTTATGGTTCAACCTTTTATATGGCGACCGGGTTTCATGGCTTCCACGTTATTGTTGGGACCATTTTCTTGTCGGTATGCCTGTGGCGGGTTTATCTTGGACACTTTAAGCCCAACCAGCATTTTGGCTTTGAGGCGGCTGCCTGGTACTGGCATTTTGTTGATGTCGTCTGGCTGTTTCTCTTTACCTCAATTTACTGGTGGGGTTCAGGAGGCTAAAACGGCTAGGAAAAAATCCAATAAATCATTGCTAATGGCCGGGGTCTTTACAGTCCTCGGCCTTGGCATTTTATTGAAGTTGGGCTTTTGGCAGGTTGAACGGCTGGCCTGGAAAGAAGAAATCCTGGCCCGGATCGAAACCAATATGACCGGTGAGCCGGTAACCTTACCTCCCTTTGATTTGGATATGAATTTGGAATATAGCCCTGCTTGCCTGGAGGGTGAGTTTTTGCATGCCAAAGAACTTTATTTGTTTGCCAGCAATCAACAGGGTGTGGGTGGGATCCATATTTATACGCCTTTAGTCCATGAAAGTGGTTCCACAATTATCGTAAATCGGGGCTGGATACCCAACGCCTTGAAAAACCCGGAAACCAGAAAAGCCGGGCAGGTGACGGGCCCTCATAAAATTTGCGGGGTGATTCGGTTTAACAGGACAAAATCCTATGTTACCCCCGAAAACAACCCCGGTGAAAACCGCTGGTTTACCCCTGAGGTAAAAGCCATGGCTATGAGCGTTGGAATACAGAAAATTTCACTTTTCTTCCTGGATGCAGATGAAGCCAAAAACCCCGGTGGGTACCCCCTTGGTGGGCAGACCTTTATTAACATTCCCAACAACCATCTGGGCTATGCCATCACATGGTTTGGTCTGGCGCTGGCCCTTTTAGGCGTTTTTACGATTTTCGTTTTCTCTCAAAAACGCAAAAAATAAAACAATGCGCTATTTATCCACCAGAGGAGCAAAAAGCCCTAAATCATTTCAGGATATTATCCTTGAGGGCATGGCCCCGGACGGCGGACTGTATCTGCCAAACCTTAATCACGCAGATCTGAACTCCTTGGCCTTGCCAGCGGCGCTAACTTCCCTTAAGGAAGCCCCAGAGACCTGCCACACCATTAAGGCGGACGCGAGGGAACTAGAAAAATTTATAAAAGCTCAAACCCATGACCGTTGAAATTAGCACACTACAAAGTGGCCTTCGGGTTGCAACAGAGAAAAATGACTGCGTCGAATCGGTCTCTATGGGTATTTGGGTTGACGTTGGTACGCGGTACGAATCAAAACGTTTTCATGGCATTTCTCACCTTTTGGAACATATGGTTTTCAAGGGAACGGTAAAAAGATCTGCTGCTGGAATTGCCGAAGAAATTGAGGCCGTCGGTGGCCACATCAATGCCTATACTTCGCGTGAGCACACCACTTACTACGCCCGGGTTTTAAAAGAAGATGTTAAACTGGCGCTGGATATTCTCAGCGATATTTTGTTAAATTCCACCTTTGATGAAACCGAGTTAAAGCGCGAGCAAGAGGTTATCCTCCAGGAAATTGGCCAGGTCCACGATACCCCGGACGAGCTGGTGTTTGATAGTTTGCAAAAACGGGCTTACCCGAAACAGTCCTTGGGGCGTCCCATTTTGGGGACAGAAACAAGTGTTTCGTCGTTTAAGCGCGATGATTTGGGCGAATTTATGGTGCCTCATTACACCGCGGAGAACATGGTCTTGGTCGCAGCCGGCAATCTGGATCACAGGATCTTTGTCGATTGGGCGGAGGAATATTTTTCCTCTCTTCCAAATAATGGCACCAGCACATTTGAAGCCGCTTCCTATAGTGGCGGTGAAGCCCGGGCCACCCGGAAATTAGAGCAGCTTCATCTGACATTGGGGTTTGAGAGCTGTTCGTACCTGGACCCGGATTATTTTGCTGCCCAGGTTTATACGACTATTTTGGGCGGCGGGATGTCCTCCAGACTTTTTCAGGAAGTGCGGGAAAAACGGGGCTTTGCTTATTCGGTTTATGCTTTTAACGCGGCTTTAAAAGATACCGGGCTTTTAAATATTTATGCTGGCACCGGCCCGGAACATGTCGAGGAACTCATTCCCGTCATTGCCAATGAAATGCAGTCTTTAGCTGGAAAAGTAAAGATGGAGGAAATTGCCCGTGCACAAGCCCAAATGCGGGCTGGACTTTTAATGACCCTGGAGAGCACCTCAAGCCGGGTTGAGCAGATCGGCCGCCAGATGTTGGTCTATGGGCGGCCTTTGGCAATGGTTGAGCTGGTTGAAAAGATAGAAGCCGTAGGGCAAAAAGAAGTAAATAATATGGCTGTCAGGGTGTTGAAACAACCCTTAACGATGGCCGGAATAGGGGCTATGAAAAAGGTTCCTGATTTTGAGAAAATTCAAACGGCTTTCTTGAGCGGTTAGGCGTGCCCGGCCTCGGCCGATAGTTTAACCGAATCAATACCAGCCATGGCCATCGCCTCTGTCCATTTTTCTGCCAGGGGTGTGTTGAATAATAAATCATCGCTGGCATCCACGGTAAGCCATGAGTTTCGTATCATCTCGTCTTCCAATTGACCTGCACCCCAGCCCGCGTAACCCAGTGCTAAAAGGGCTTTGTTCGGGCCTTCACCCTTGGCCAGCAAATCAAGAATATCCACCGTTGCGGAAAGCGAAATATCTTCAGAAATTTTTAACGTCGAGGATTGAAAATAATCAGAGGAATGTAAGACAAACCCTCGCCCAGTTTCCACCGGGCCGCCGGAATGGATAGCAATGTCATGGTTGGGAAAAGTCTTGATATTCAGCTGAGACAAAAGCTGGGCAAAGGTCAACCCATCGACGCGCTGATTTATAGCAATGCCCATAGCCCCTTCTTTATCGTGGGAGCACATGTAAATTACACTTCTGCCAAACCTGGGGTCTCCCATCCCTGGCATTGCTAAAAGCAACTTCCCTTCATAAGTTTGAAGCACGTGATTTCATCCCAAAATTCGCTCCCTCTGAACGAATCAAATTAATGAGTCCGGCCCCTAGCATGGGAAATTTTTAAAGCTTTTTCAAGTCAGGCACTAAATTGTGAACATATTTTAGCTCTCAACCCCTTAAAAATTATCGCTAGGTTCGAAAAAAAAGACTATAAAACGGACATGGAAATTTTTTCAAAATTCGGGACTTTTCTTATTTCATTAGCTTTGGCAACCGGAATTGCCGAGGCTGAAGAGGCCAGCGAGTGGGATGAGGGCGATTTTTCGAAGGCCCGCCTGATAGCTAGCCACAAAGCAGTTCCTGGTGAAAATGGCGAAACCCTTTACATCGGCTTTCAGGTAAAAATGAAAGAAGGATGGAAAACCTATTGGCGGACCCCTGGTAGTGCAGGGTTGCCACCGGTTTTTAACTGGCAGGGATCGGTTAACCTGGGGCTGGCCGAAATAAAATATCCAGCCCCGGAGCGATTTGAGATTTTTGACCTTCAAACCTATGGCTACCCCGATGAGGTCATTTATCCGATTAAAATTGCACCTGCGGTCCCAGATGCCCCGATTACCCTAAACGCTGAAATAAACTATCTGGTTTGTAAGGATTTGTGTGTTCCAGCCGTTGCTAATCTTACCCTAACAATCCCCGCGGCCAAGGGCGAAGCCCCCTTTAGCCTTTTTATAGGGGTGATTGAAACTTACCTTGCCAAAGTTCCAAAAAGCGAAGGGCGACAGGTTGAGGTTTCGGAATTAAAACTTTTGGGTCCGGCCGGCATTCAAAATCTGGTTTTTCGCTTAAAAGGTCAAAACCTGATGACCGGTGCAGATATTATTGTTGAGGACCTTGAAAATTTTAAATTTGGCATCCCCAAGCGCCGGGTTTTAACCGCTTCTAATGAAGCTGAGTTTGTTATTCCGATTTCAGCAATTGGCGCTGAAAAAAATATTGCCGGGCAAAAAGTTGTCGTGACACTTATGGATGGATGGGGCAATCTGGATGAGCGGGAATTTATTTTAAACCAAGAATAAGGAGACACTTTGTGAGCATACAAAAAGGGGACAAGCTTCCAAACGCAGTTTTTGGGACCATGGACAAAAGTGGGCCCAGCGTTTTAGAAACGGACAGTTTTTTCAAAGGTAAAAAAATTGTGCTTTTTTCAGTTCCAGGTGCTTTTACACCAACATGCTCGGCGCGTCATTTGCCAGGATTTGTTCAAAGTGCGGCGGACTTTAAAGCCAAAGGCGTGGACCTTATTGCCTGTACCGCGGTTAATGATGTGTTTGTTATGGATGCTTGGGGCAAGGCCCAAAAAGCGGATGGCAAGGTTATGATGCTGGCCGATGGCAATGGGGAATTTGTCAAGGCGCTTGGCCTTGAGCTTGATGCCCGTGGTTTTGGTATGGGGGCCCGCGGCCAGCGCTTTTCCATGATCATAAATGATGGTGTTATTGTGGAGCTAAATATCGAGGAACCAGGTGCCTTTAACGTCTCCAGCGCGGAACATGCCTTGGGGCAATTATAACGAATTTTCTTGAAACCTGCGTATTTCAACCCCACCTGTAAAGGGTATTAAATACTTTAAATGTAACTTTTGAGGGAGGTTTTCTATGACGACTTATATTCTTGCAGGCTTGGGCGTAGCCCTGGTTTTCATTTTTCTATTCAAATACATCAAAATGGTTGAACAGGGTTACACCATGACGGTTGAGCGTTTTGGCAGATATGTCAGAACCCTGCAACCAGGTTTGCATTTTCTGACCCCTATTATGGAATCGATCGGCTCCAAGATTAATATGAAAGAGCAGGTTATGCTGATGCCGGCCCAGGAGGTTATCACCAAGGATAACGCCATGGTTAGGGTCGACGGCGTGGTCTTTTTCCAGGTTCTGGATGCCGCTAAGGCGGCCTATGAAGTTAACGACATGTTTGTCGCTATTCTCAACCTTACCACGACTAACCTTAGAACCGTTGTTGGTTCTATGGATTTGGATGAATTGTTGTCCAAACGCGATGAAATTAATGCCAGGCTTTTAATTGTGGTGGATGAAGCAACCACGACCTGGGGTGTCAAGATTACCCGTATCGAGGTTAAGGATATCTCCCCGCCCGCGGACATTGTGGACAGTATGGCCCGGCAAATGAAGGCCGAGCGTGAAAAACGGGCCACCATTCTGGATGCAGAAGGCCAAAGGGCCTCAGAAATTCTTGAGGCTGAGGGTACAAAACAGTCCCTAATTCTGGAAGCCGAAGGTAGGAAAGAAGCCGCATTTCGGGATGCTGAAGCCCGGGAGCGCCTTGCCGAAGCTGAAGCCAAGGCAACCGATATGGTCTCAAAAGCTATCGCCAATGGTGACCCTCAGGCGCTGAATTACTTTGTCGCCCAGAAATACGTTGAGGCGGTTGGCAAGTTTGCCACCTCACCCAACGAAAAATTGGTCTTTATGCCGATGGAAACCTCAGGTGTAATTGGCTCAATCGGTGGCATCGCCGAATTAGTCAAGGATTTGACATCTAGTTCCAAGAAAGCCAAAGGATAGAACATGGACGCCATTATTGACTTTCTGTTTAACGGTACGGGTTGGTTGATAATAGCCATCGTGCTTATCGGGCTGGAATTCCTTGCTCCAGGCATTTATTTCATGTGGGTTGGGTTTGCGGCTTTGGTGTTAAGCGGCGTAACCTTTATTTTCCCGGAAATTGCTTGGCTATTTCAGGTTTTTGCTTTCTCAGG
>JAZFRG010000043.1:0-26034 GCA_036445535.1 Sphingomonadales bacterium | reverse complement strand
AGGCTGGCCTCCATCAGGGGTTCATAATAGCCGGTGATTTTGCCTTTTCTGGTCCAGCCATTGCGCATTTTATAGGGCACAAAAGCCTCTTCGAAAAAATTTCGGGCGGCATCGTCATCACCACCATAAAAATCCTTGCCTTCAATGGCTTTGGCGCAGGCATCGCTAAAGGCCCGGTAGAAGGTTTCATTTTTAAAACCATCGGGGATTAAATATCCAGGGCGCGGGGTTAGTTTTTCACAGGATTTTATAAAGGCGGAAAAGGCCGGGCCGTGACCCGCGGCTTGCCAGCCCTCAAGAGACGTGAAATCGGTTTCCTTCAAGGTAAGTTTTGGCGGAACGGATTTAGCGGTTAAAAAAACCGCCAGCCAAACCGGTAATAAAATAAAAAAGCTGAAAAGAAAAATGCGAAAAAGAATGCGGCCCACTGACATACGCTTTGGGGGTTAGCCCGCCTGGGTCGCTACCAGTACCCAGTTCGGGTCCTTGCTTTTCAGATGCCGGGCAAAGGTCCAGATATCAATCACCTTGATGGTATCGGTGACATTTCCCTCAACAAGTTTACCATAGCGATCACGCAACACGGCAACAATTTCGCTTTCAAACCGAAGCGTGATTTCAGCGGTGTAGTTATTAATTTCAACATCCTCCAGTTTGGCCTCAAGGACCTCAACCAGACGATTATCAACTACCTGGCCACTTTTTTTGCGGGCAGTAATGGCCGACTTGAAACCGCGCAGGACATCTTCATCAATATAGGATTCCATTTCGCCCATGTCGCCGGCCCAAAACCCTTTTAAGGTCATGCCATAGGCGGTCTCGGCTCCGACCATAAATTTGGCATAGCCAGCCTGGCCCTGGGCCCCGAAAATTTTTCTTATCAAAGGGTTATGACTTCCAGAGCCTTTTTCTTCATGGCCAGTGTTGGGGCCAGCGCCACGGCCAAAACCCCAAGCTTCGCTGGTTTCGGCTGCAGTTTCCTTGGATTGGCGACTGGGATTTTTCGTCGGCGTTGTCGGCGGTTCATCAGCCCGATGCTTGCCCAGAACACTGCGCAACCGAAGCCCAATAAACAGCGCCACCATCGCCAGGATGATTATTTCTACAATTGCAAAGTTTTCGCCCATTTACTTTTTCTCATCTGTCCCTAAATATGGTGGGAACTTGAAACCCAACATGAGGTATATATTGCCTCTTTACGTCGAGAACAAGGATGCCTTTATTCTTTTTAATTCTTTTTATTCTTGGAGTGTACGCCGAATACACTGTGATAATCAATGTCAGGGATGAAATTGGCGGCCTGGAAACCTTTATGGCAATGATTGGCACCGCAGTTATTGGGTTGTGGCTGGTGCGCCTTCAGGGCTTTGATGTTTATCGGAAAATGAACCAGACCATGCAAGCCGGCAAATCCCCCGTTGGCGAAATGCTCCACGGGGTTTTACTGCTTTTGGCTGGTTTTTTGCTGATTATACCAGGTTTTATCAGCGATGCGGCGGGTGCGATTTTGCTTGTTCCGCCCCTAAGGTCGGTAGTTATCTCGATGGGGCTGTGGAAATATATTAGTAAAGTAGAGGTCAAAACCACCAAAACCAGGACCCAAAGTGGGGTTTTTGAGGGTGAATTTAAGCGCGAGGATGAGCCCGAGGAAGAGCCCCCGGCGATCGACTTTGAAAACGATAATAAGTAGCGGGAACCGGGGCGTGAAACCTTTTTCTTGTTTCTTTTTCAAAGACATGGTAGCCAACGGCCAATATTTCCGGATAGCGGATTCTTTAAATTTTAAACGGTAAGAACAAGGTAGAACAAATGGCAGAACAGGACCAACCAATTTCCGGCGCGCCGGGCGCAGACGCCCCAGCAGCGACCATTGTTAACCAATATATCAAAGACCTTTCCTTTGAAAACCCGAACGCTTTTGACGTTTTCCAGTCTTTCGCCGGGGCAACCCCGAAAATAGACGTAGCGATTGACATTGGCGGCGAAAAGAAATCTGACGAAGCCCACGAGGTTGAGTTGAAATTCACCATCACGACCCAGTCGGATGAGCGCGGTGCATTTGTAATTGAGCTGGTTTATGCGGGCCTTTTTGCAGTGCGCAATATGACCGAGGAACACCTGGAAGCCTTTATGCATGTCCAGGCACCGTTTATTCTGTTCCCGTTTGCCAGGCGTATCATCTCAGACGTCACCCGCGACGGTGGCTATCCGCCTTTGATGCTCGACCCAATTGATTTCACATCGTTGTATCAGCAGCGTCTTGCCGCCCTGGCCGGACAGGAAAAAAAGGCCGACGCTTAAAGACTAAGATTGTTTGAGCCAGATCGGCGCATCAATTTTTGAGATAAATTTTTCATGGGCCTCCAGTTCCTCTTTTGATGGAGGAAACGATCTGGGGGCCCGTTCTTTTTTCCCGGTTGTTTGCCTGGTTTTTTGACTTTTTTGTACCAATTCCAGGCCCGCTTGCTTGCCGCCCTTTAGTTCAAGATAAACTTCCGCCAAAATTTCACTGTCCAAAAGCGCGCCATGCTTGGTGCGGCTGGAATTATCAACCCCGAGGCGTTTGCAAAGCGCATCCAGATTGTTAGGCGCGCCGGGGAAACGGCTCCTGGCAATTTGCAGGGTGTCGATAAAGCGCGAAGGGGGAATGGCTTTGTGGCCAGCGTTTTCCAGTTCCCAGTTAATAAAACGCATATCAAATTCAGCATTATGAGCCACCAGGCTCGAGTCGCCAATAAATTCGATAAATTCAGAAATGATTTCGCTGAAAACCGGATGATCTTTCAAGAATTCAGTGGTCAGGCCATGAATTTGGGCGGCCGCTTCGGGAACCTCGCGCTCGGGATTGACATACTTATGGAGAAAATTGCCGGTCGGCATCAGATTAACCAGCTCAACACAGCCAATCTCGACCAGGCGATCGCCGCTTTTAGGATCAAACCCGGTAGTTTCCGTATCAAAAACGATTTCGCGCATACCCTATAGTGGTCCTAGGTGGCCAGTTTGGCTATTATTTTTTTAACATCGGCCCTGGTTTTATCCAAAGAAATCCCGGTATCAATTAAAAAAGTAGCGCGCTTTCTTTTCTCACCATCTGGCATTTGGCGGGCCAATCTGTCCTGGAAGTTTTTTTCAGAAAAATTAGCGCGTTCCTTGGCCCGGTTTTTTTGCACTTCCGGGGTCGCCGTCACCACCAGAACCCCGTCACAAATATCCTCAGCCTTTATTTCAAACAAAAGCGGCAGATCCAAAATTACTACCGGAGCCCCTTGGGCCCGGTGCATTTTCAGGAACTTGTGGACCTCGCGGAACACAAACGGGTGGATAATTAATTCAAGCCGCGCCAAACGATCGGGGTTTCCAAAAACCAGGGTGCTTAATTTTTCCCGGTTAACTTGTTCATCCTTAACGACACCCGGAAATTCTACTCCCAGCGCCCCCCTGAGGCGTTTGCTTTTTTGAAAAAGCAAATGGACCGCCTCATCGGCATGGAAGGCGGGCACGCCGTTTTCCTCAAACATTTTGGTTACGGTGGTTTTTCCCATCGCCATTGATCCTGTAAGGCCCAAAATATACATATTTTTCCTTATCGTTTATTTCTTAAGATGTTTAGCAGGTTTTCTTCCATTACGGGGCGTTTTCCAAACCAGGTTTCAAACGCCGGGATGGCCTGAAAAACAAGCATGCCCAAACCATCAACGGTTTTTAACCCCCGCGCTTGGGCGGTTTTTAAAAAGTCGGTTTTTTCGCGGCCATAAACCAAATCATAAACCAGGGCGTTTTCCTTCAAGACCGTTAAATCAAAATTCACGGGGCCAAACCCCGGTAGCCCCAGGGGCGTCGTGTTAATTAAAAGGCTGGCCTCATTGCCCGCTTGTTCCCAGGCTTGCCACTTCAGGCAGGTTATTTTTATTTCAGAAAAGGTTTTTTCCAAGCCCTTAGCTTTTTCCAAATTTCGACCACAGATAAAAATGTTTTTTTGGCCGGCTTTTTGAAGCGCGTAAATAACAGCTTTCGCCGCCGCCCCGGTGCCCAAAACCAGGGCTGTTCCGGACGGGTCCCAGTCGGGCGCGGAAAATTTAAGATTTTCCATGAAGCCTTCGGGGTCGGTGTTTTTCCTGGCCAGCTTTCCTTGCGTTATATATAAAGTATTGGCGGCACCAATTTTCCCTGCGGCTTCGCTAAATTCATCTAAAAGCGAAAAGGCGGTTTCCTTGTGGGGAATGGTGACATTTATTCCAGCAAGCCTTCCTCCCCTTAGATCGGAGATTAGGCTTTTAATTTCTTTGGCTTCGGTTTTTCGGGCCTCAAAAAAGCCCTCGATTCCCAGCTCCGCCAGCCAATGGTTGTGAAGCGCCGGGGACAAGCTTTGGCTAACCGGGTTGCCGATCAGGATTACTTTTTTCATTCCACCCGAGCCCCTGCTTTTTGCAAGGCTTCAAGCGTTTTAGTCAAGGGCAACCCTAAAACTGTAAAAAAGTCGCCTTCAACCGCCGCGAATAGCTTCGCTCCCAGGCCCTCTAGCTGATAGGCCCCGACACTTGTTAAAACATCGGGCCCTGCTTCGTTTAAATAATCGTTCAGAAACTCATCTGAAAAATCCAGCATGGTGAGATTTGCTTCTTCCTGAAGCTCATGGATTATTTCCCCGCCCTCTGCCAGGGCAACGCATGCTATTAATTTATGGGTTTTCCCAGAAAGCCTGCAAAGCGTTTGCCGCGCCTCAGTCATAGTTTTTGGCTTGTCAAAAATCTCCCCCTCAAATTCAAGGATCTGATCGGCCCCTAATATAATGGCCAAAGGGTTTTCCCGGGAAATCCTTAGCGCCTTTTCCTTTGCCAAGGCAGCCCCTATTTGGAGTGGGGTAAGACCCTTTTTTAACCCGGAAACTTTAATTTTGCTTTCGTCTATATGAGCAGGCACAATATCAAAAGAAACGCCCGCGCCCGATAAAATCATCGCCCGCGAGGGGCTTTTGGAGGCCAGAATAATTTGTTTTTTAGCGCTCACTTTTTCGTTTCCCACTCTGTGGATAAAAACCCTGGTTTTTGATCTTTCGAGATTCTATCCCCCTAGTTCAACTTGTATGCACGACTTATCCATAGCGGGACAACTTTAACCCCACAATCTGGTAATGTGGATAAAATATTATTTATTGAAAAACTTCTTTTTCTTTCAAAGAGTTTTGAATAAAAGCATTTTGTTTTTCTGTGGAAAACAATTGGAAAAAGTGAAGAATTCATATATCCACAGGGCCAACAACAACAACTACCTTATATATATATAATAGTAGGGAAGAGATGAGCGGGCATAAGAGCGATAAAATTCTAATTAGGGCACTAAAAGGAGAGCGAACAGAGCGTTCCCCTTTTTGGTTTATGCGCCAAGCTGGACGGTATCTTCCTGAATACCGGGCGCTAAGATCCGAAATGGGTGGTTTCTGGGATTTAGTTTTTACCCCGGAAAAAGCTGCTGAGGTTACCCTTCAACCGATCGAGCGGTTTGGGATGGATGGAGCGATATTGTTTTCAGACATTTTGGTCATCCCTGCGGCCCTTGGCCAAAGGGTTACCTTTAAACCAAATATTGGACCGGTGTTGGATACTCTGGATATTAAGCACGAAAATTTTGGCCTTAGCGAGGATCATATCGAGGAAAGATTGGGATCCATTTATGAAACCATTCGCCAGGTCAAAGCCCGGCTTCCGGAGGGGGTTACCCTAATTGGTTTTGCCGGCAGTCCCTGGACAGTGGCGACTTATATGATTGAGAGCAAAGGGACCCCGGAGAAAACCGACACCATAAAATATGCCACCGAAAACCCAGAGCGGTTTCAAAAGCTCATCGATTTAATTGTAAAAACAACGGTTCATTATTTAAGCAACCAAATTGAAGCAGGGGCAGAAGCCTTGCAACTTTTTGACAGCTGGGCCGGGGCCTTAAAAGATGAGGATATGTTTCGGCGGTGGTCGATTGAGCCCACACGGGAAATTATTAAAGCTTTAAAAGCAAAATATCCAGAAATTCCCTTGATTGGATTTCCCAAAGGCGCGGGGAAGCTTTATAAACCTTATTTCATGGAAACCGGTCTTGATGCCCTAAGCATTGATTATGATGTTGATTTGGACTGGGCGGCCCGTGAGCTGCAAGGTCTTGGATGTTTGCAGGGCAACTTAAACCCAAGTTTTTTGGTCGATGGTGGAGATGCGCTTATTGATCAATCCGGAATTATTTTAGAAAAGTTGAAAAAAGGGCCCCATGTTTTTAATCTGGGCCATGGAATAGTTCCAGAAACACCTCCGGAAAATGTCGGGGTGATTTCAACCTTTTTGAAAACCGGAGTTTAAGATTAAGCCCAGCCATGGCGTCGAGCAAAAAAATAGCTGTCGTTCTTTTTAATCTTGGGGGACCAGATTCGCCGGAAGCCGTTAAGCCGTTTCTGTTCAATCTTTTTAACGACAAGGCAATTATTTCTTTACCCCAGCCAATCCGGTTTTTGTTGGCTAAAGTTATATCTGCTAGGCGGGCACCCATTACCCAGAAAATTTATGAAGAGATTGGTGGAAAATCGCCGCTTTTGGAAAAAACAAAAGAACAAGCCAGGGCGTTGGAAAAACATTTAACAAACGTAGGCAACGTTAAAACCTTTATCGCAATGCGCTATTGGCATCCATTTTCTAAAAAGACCGCAAGGCAAGTTCAGTCCTTTTCCCCTGACAAAGTAATTTTGGTGCCGCTATATCCACAATTTTCGACCACAACGACAGGGTCTTCCATTAAAGATTGGCAAAGGGCAGCTAAAAAAGCTGGCCTTAAAGCTAAAACCTCAAGCGTGTGTTGCTATCCCACCGAAGCCGCTTTCATTAGATCTCACGCAAACCTGGTAAAATCATGCCTGTTAAGAGCTGTAAAATCAGGACCGACCCAGATATTGTTTACCGCTCATGGATTGCCAAAAAAAATAGTTGATGGCGGCGACCCCTATCCCGGGCAGGTCGGAGAAACGGTTAATGCCGTTGTTGATGCTTTGAAAAAAGACCCTGATTTAAAAGGAGTTTTATTTGACCACACCCTTTGTTATCAAAGCCGGGTTGGGCCGCTGGAATGGATTGGCCCCACCACCGAAAACGAAATTAAAAAAGCAGGAAGTGAAAAGTTAAATCTTGTTGTCGTTCCCATTTCTTTTGTTTCCGAGCACTCTGAAACGCTGGTTGAGCTGGATATCGAAAACAAAAAACTGGCCAGGGCGGCAGGGGTAAAAAACTATTACCGGGTTCCCGCCCTTGGTACCAATGAGGATTTTATTAAAGGCCTGGGCAATGTTGTAAAAGCAGCCCTTGACAGAGATGGGGTTTCGGCCTTTGAAGGAACCAGGTTTTGCCCGGCGGAATATTCAAAATGTCCGTGCCAGTTAAACAAATAAGAGGGTTCAATGCGCACGTTTCTTTTAGAATGGTACCCTTGGATTAAGGCTTTTCACATTATTTTTGTGATCACCTGGATGGCCGGGCTGTTTTATTTGCCCCGGCTTTATGTTTATCACACCCGCGCCAAGGCAGGCAGCGAACGCGACAAAGAATTTCAGGGTATGGAGCAAAAACTTCTAAGAATTATTATGAACCCGTCAATGATCATGGTTTGGATCCTTGGGCCCGCGCTTTTTTTTACGCCTGGGCTAGCCCCCACAGATGCGGGTTGGGTTTGGGTAAAAGGGGCCGCGGTTATTGGCCTGACCGGGTTTCACCATGCACTGGGGGCATGGCGGAAAGATTTCGTGGCTGGAAAAAACACCAAATCTGAAATTTTTTTCAGGAAAGCCAATGAGGTGCCCGCTGTGCTTTTGGTGATTATCGTAATCATGGTCGTGGTGAAACCTTTTTAGAAAAGTTTCAAAAGGCCTTGACTTATAGGCCGGTGGTGATAGTTTTCGAACCGCAAACGGGCTTTCGGCCCCGATGCGCTTCCCATAAAATACAGATACGGAAACAAAAACCGGCTGACCTTATTTCACCTTACGCTTTTTTTCGAAAAAGCCTTTTTCCCAAAACGAATGGTATAAAAAATGAATCTTACAGAACTAAAAGCAAAAAGCCCTCCCGACCTTTTGGCGCTCGCCGAGGAAGTAGAAGTCGAAAACGCGACCACCATGCGCAAGCAGGACATGATGTTTTCGATTTTAAAGAAAAAAGCCCAAAAGGGTGAAGAAATTACCGGCAGCGGCACCTTAGAGATTTTGCAGGATGGCTTTGGCTTTTTAAGATCGCCCGAGGCCAACTACCTGCCGGGGCCCGACGATATTTATGTCAGCCCCAGCCAGATCAGACGCTTTGGCCTTAGAACCGGCGACACTTGTGAGGGGCAGATTAGGGCCCCTAAAGAGGGTGAGCGTTATTTTGCGCTGCTCAAAGTCAGCACGATTAACTTTGACAAACCGGAGGCCTCTAAGCACCGGGTTAACTTTGACAACCTGACCCCGCTTTACCCGGATGAACGCTTCAAATTAGATCCAGAAGACCCAACCTTCAAAGACCCCAGCGGTCGAATAATCGACCTTGTGGCACCGCTTGGAAAAGGTCAGCGGGCCCTGATTGTGGCACCACCGCGGACCGGGAAAACGATGCTTTTGCAAAACATCGCCCATTCAATTTCCAAAAATCACCCGGAAGCCTTCCTGATTGTGCTGCTGATTGATGAGCGCCCTGAGGAGGTTACCGACATGCAACGCTCGGTCGACGGCGAGGTTGTCAGCTCGACCTTTGATGAGCCGGCTTCGCGCCATGTCCAGGTTGCTGAGATGGTCATCTCGAAGGCCAAGAGGCTGGTGGAGCACAAAAAGGACGTCATCATCCTCCTCGACTCTATCACCCGGCTGGCGCGCGCTTACAACACCGTGGTGCCGTCTTCGGGCAAGGTTCTGACCGGCGGGGTTGATGCCAACGCCTTGCAACGCCCCAAACGCTTCTTTGGTGCTGCCAGAAATATTGAAGAGGGGGGCTCTTTGAGCATTATCGCAACCGCGCTGATCGATACCGGCTCAAGGATGGATGAAGTGATCTTTGAAGAATTTAAAGGCACCGGTAACTCGGAAATTATTCTTGATCGCAAGATTATTGACAAGCGTATTTTCCCGGCCATCGACATCACCAAATCCGGCACCCGGAAAGAAGAGCTTCTGGTCGACAAGGATACCCTATCCAAAATGTGGGTGCTTCGGCGCATTCTTATGCCCATGGGTGTAGTCGATGCCATCGAGTTCCTGCTTGATAAAATCAAGGGCACCAAGTCCAACGAAGAATTTTTCGATTCTATGAATAGTCGAAATTAGCCGGCCTAATCCCGGGAATTTATAAAAGAGCGCCTTCCAGTCTCAGGAGGGCGCTTTTTGTTTCCACGCCGCCTTCGCCGGAATAGCCGGTTAGGTTCTCGCCTTTACCCAAAACCCGGTGGCAGGGAATAAGAATAGGAATGGGATTTTTCCCGCAAGCCTGGCCGACCGGTCGGGCATGAGAGTTGGTTAGGAAAGCCAGATCGCCGTAGGTTTTTGTGGAGCCATAGGGGATGCGCCGCATCTCAGCATAGACGTGGCGTTGAAATGCAGTGCCCTCAGGGTGCAGTGGCAGATCAAACTTTTTACGTTTCCCGTCGAAATAATCTTCCAGCTGGGATTTTGCTTTTTCCAGCAATCGGGTTTTCTGCTGGGTCATGCCCCATCCCCAATCCAGCGAGACAATCCGGCCATCTTCTTCTGAGATGGTTAAATCACCTACCGGCGAGTGCATGGAGAGCTGTGGCATTTAATCCTCTTTTATCTGGCGAAGACCAATAAGTAATTTCTTTAGATCTTTAGCGCTTTCAACAGGAAGCGAACAGGTGGTTCCCTGGCACACAATTGCCTGACCTTCTTTTAGCGCCTTTGCAGCGGGCAGGGGAAAGACTTTTTCCTCCACCTGAACCACCAGGCCGGGGAAGGACAGGTCACTGGCCACTGCCAAAAGCGCCTGAACGGGTTTAGCGGACCGCTTGCCCTTAATGAAAAGGTGGGCACCAAACCGGGCGGCATCATATCCGGAAAAATAGGTCCCAGAAGCAAAGGGCGAAACCCGCGCGGCGCCGGCAAAGGTTAAAAGTAAGGCCTCGGTGCTGGTCCGGTATTCTTCCTTGCCGGTCAGTTGATAAAGCGCCGTCAGGTTTTCAATCATCAAGCCATTGCCAGAGGGCGTTGCCTGGTCATGGATGGTTTTGGGCCTGGCAATCAAGGCGGGCTTTTGTTCGGCGGACAAAAAATAACCGCCAAACTTTTTATCTTCCAGATTTTCCTGCGCCTCCTTCATCCAGGCCTCAGCTGCGGTTAAATATTCGGGTTTTCCTGTCGCCGAATAAAGCGCGGTGGCAGCCCCCACCATCGCCGCATAATCATCAAGGTAGGCCACAGGCCCCAGTTTTTCCTCGCGCCATGAGTGATGAAGGCGACCCTCTTTTTGAAGGTTTGAAAAAATAAAATTAAAGGCGTTTTCCGCTAATTTTATCCAATCTTTATTTTTAAAAGCATGCCAAGCTGAAACCAGGCCAGAAATAAGGAGCCCGTTCCAGTCGCTAAGAATTTTATCATCCAGAAATGGCCGCGGGCGCTTTTCCCGGGCGATCAGAAGTTTGGTTTTCAGGGGGTCCAGCTTTTTTTCTTCCGTCTTATTAAACTCTTCAGAATGAAAAAGCCTGTGAAGGATGGTTTTCCCCTCCCAGTTGCCGGCGGGCTCGACGCCATAATGCCGGATCAAGGGCCCAGCACTCTGGCCCAAGACCTTTTCAATTTCATCCCGGGTCCAAACGTAAAACTTGCCTTCTTCACCCTCACTGTCTGCGTCAAGCGAAGCGGCGAAAGCCCCGCCGGGCATTTTCATCTCGCGTTCAAGCCAGCCAATAGTCTCCTTTATGCGCGCCCTGAACAGCGGACTTTTGGTTTCCTTCCAGGCCTCAACAAGCCCTTCAATTATGAGCGCATTATCATAAAGCATCTTTTCAAAATGGGGCGCCAACCAATAAGCGTCTGTCGAATAACGACAAAACCCGCCGCCCAGATGATCGTATATTCCGCCCTGACAAATCATGGTCATGGTCTTTAAGTAATTCAACTTAAGATTGTTATTCGATTTTCTTATGCTAGCGGCCCAAAGGGGCTTCATTAGAGGCATGTTGGGGAATTTAGGTGCGCCTTTCATGCCCCCAGCTTCGGGGTCCATGTTCTCCTTAATCATTTCAATGGCGCCAAAAAAGACCGAGGGTTTCATCTCCTCTTTGGCCCCAATTGCCCAGGCGCGCTCCAGCCCCTCCATCAGGGCCGTGCGATTTTTACCAATCGCTACCGGCTCGCCCTTATAGGCATTTGAGATTTGCTCAAGGACGTTTCTGAAAGCGGGCATGCCTTGGCGGGGTTCGCCCGGGAAATAGGTTCCTCCCCAAAAGGGTTGGCCCTTGGCATCAAGAAAAATGGTTAACGGCCAACCGCCCTGCTGGCCCATCATGTTTAAGGCCCGTTGGTAGATGACATCAACATCGGGGCGCTCTTCCCGGTCAACCTTGATGTTGATGAAAAGCTTATTCATCAGGGCGGCGGTTGCCTCGTCTTCAAAACTCTCGTGGGCCATAACATGACACCAATGACAAGCCGCATAGCCGACCGAAAGCAGGACCGGTTTGTTTTCTTTTTTGGCGCGGGCAAAAGCCTCGTCGCCCCAGGGCCACCAATGGACCGGGTTGTCTTCGTGCTGAAGAAGATAGGGGCTGGTTTCATTTTTAAGGCGGTTTTTAGTCATGGGGTAATTCTAAAGAGGTTCGGCGACGCTGGCAACCAAAGCCGTTCTTTGTTGCCATAAGGGTAACCTTTAAGCTAAAGGCTCACGGATGATCAAAGGACGCGAAAACCAAACCACAATCTTTGCCCTGGCCAGCGGCCGTGGCCGGGCGGGCGTTGCTGTCGTTCGCCTTTCAGGCCCCTTGGCGGGCAAAGCCCTAAAAACCTTGATCGGGAAAGGCCTTCCGGAACCGAAAATGGCAAGTTTGGTTGAATTAAAGAGCCCAGAGAGCGAGGGGATTATAGATAAGTGCATAATTCTATGGTTTCCGGGTCCCGACAGCTTCACTGGCGAAGACGTTGTCGAGTTGCAGATCCACGGCAGCCCAGCGATTATCGACAAACTCTCCGAAGTTTTATCAGACCTTGGCCTAAGACCCGCCGCGCCGGGAGAATTTTCCCGCCGGGCTTTTGAAAACGGCAAAATGGACTTAACCCAGGCCGAGGGTTTGCACGATCTGGTTCTGGCCGAGACCGAGGCGCAACGTAAACAGGCGCTTTATCAATTGGGCGGGGGCTTGAGCGAAATTTATTCAGCGTGGCGCGACGGGTTGGTTGATTGTCTGGCGGATATCGAAGCAACCATTGATTTTTCTGACGAAGAAATCCCCGTCGGACTTTTAGATAAAGTGGGGTTTGGGGTTAACGCCTTGAAAGAGGGGGTTGAAAACATTCTGGGTGATTTTGAGCGCGGCCAGGCGATCAGGCGCGGCTTTAAAATTGTCCTCCTTGGCCCGACCAACGTTGGCAAGTCCTCCCTTTTGAACGCCCTGGCTCGGGAAGAGAAAGCCATCGTTTCAAACATCCCCGGGACCACAAGAGATGCTATCGAAGTGCACCTAAATCTGGCCGGATACGCGGTTGTTCTGGTTGATACCGCCGGGCTGCGTGAAGCGGGCGATGCGATCGAAGAAGAGGGCATCCGCCGCGCCCTGGGGCATGCCCGGGAAGCCAATTTAAAGCTGCTTTTATGTGAGGCCTCGGCCTGGCCGAACCTGCCCAGGGAATTTGAGAACCAGCTCGGCCCCGATGCCATTATCGTCTTAACCAAGGTCGATGAAGCCCCTGGTAAACCTTCTGAAACCAAGCCAGGAAGCGGCCTTGAGAGCGTTTCAATTTCTTCAAAAACCGGCCAGGGGCTTGATAAACTTATCGAATTTTTGGGCAACCGGGTTGTCGAAGCCCTTGAGGCCAGCGCCCCTGCAGGCCTAACCAGGGTTCGTCACAAGCAAGCCTTAGGCCAGGCCCTAGATGCCCTGGTCCGGTTCCAGGGCCATGATCTTGTTGGCACCGATCCGGCGATTTTAGCGGAAGACTTAAGGCTCGCGGCCAGAGCCATGGCAAGCATCACCGGCGAGGTTGGCGTTGAGGAAATTTTGGGCAAGATTTTCAGCCAGTTTTGCATCGGCAAATAGCCGCCCTATGTTTCACGTGAAACATTTTAGGTTTTGAACCAACAACTTTCTTTGGAAATTTAAAACGAGTGTGATATGAACAGCGCCATGTCGAATTTTGATGTCATAGTAATTGGCGGCGGCCATGCTGGCGCTGAAGCAGCGGCGGCAGCGGCGCGCTTGGGCGTGAAAACCCTTTTGGTCACCCACAAGTTGGAGACCATCGGGGAAATGTCATGCAATCCTGCTATCGGGGGCCTGGGCAAAGGTCACCTGGTGCGCGAAATTGATGCGCTTGATGGTTTAATGGGTCGCGCCATTGATAAGGCCGGTATTCAGTACCGGATGCTGAACTTAAGTAAAGGTCCAGCGGTTCGAGGGCCCCGGGCCCAGGCTGACCGAGCGCTTTATAGAGCGGCAATTCAGGATTTTATTTTTAATTGTCCCAATCTAGAAGTCATGGCCGGTGCGGTAGAAGATCTGCAAATCGACGAAAAGGCGGTTTCCGGGGTTTTTCTGGCCGATGGAACAAAAATCAGCGCAAAAGCGGTGATCCTGACGACCGGGACGTTCCTTCGTGGCCTAATACACTTGGGGGAGAAGAAAATCCCGGCGGGCAGGGTTGGGGAAAAGCCTGCTGTCGGGCTTTCTTTAACGCTTGAGCGGTTTGGTTTCCAGTTACAGCGGCTTAAAACCGGAACGCCCCCCCGGCTGGACGGTAAAACCATTAATTGGGAGGCCTGCGAGGTCCAGCCTGGGGACGATCCTCCTGTGCCGTTTTCGTTTATGACTGAAAAGGTTGAGGTTCCCCAGATTTCTTGTCACCTGACCTGGACCAATAAAGAAACCCACCAGATTATTGCTGATAACTTAGAGCGCTCGCCCATGTATTCGGGACAGATTGAAAGCAAGGGCCCCAGGTACTGCCCCTCCATTGAAGATAAGATCGTTCGCTTTGCCGACAAGGATAGCCACCAGATTTTCCTTGAACCCGAGGGTCTTGAGGATGACACGGTTTACCCCAACGGCATTTCCACCTCAATGCCCGAGGAGGTTCAGGAGGCTTTCTTGAAAACAATTCCGGGCCTGGAAAAGGCCCGGATAATTCGCCACGGCTACGCCATTGAATATGATTATGTCGATCCAAGGGAAATGTCGAAAACGCTGGAAACCCGCAAATTACCTGGACTTTTTCTAGCAGGACAAATTAATGGCACGACCGGATATGAAGAAGCAGGGGCGTTGGGACTTTGGGCCGGGGCCAATGCTGCGTTAAAGATTTTGGGCAAAGAGCCATTTCTACTGGACCGGGCCGAGGCCTACATGGGGGTGATGATTGATGATCTGGTAAGCCACGGCGTAACCGAACCCTACCGGATGTTTACCAGCCGCGCAGAATACCGTTTGCACCTCAGGGCCGACAATGCCGACCGGCGTTTGACTGCAAAGGGAAGGGATATTGGTCTGGTCGGGGAAAAGCGCAGGGAAGCCTTTAAAATTTATACCTCTGCGCTTAAGGCGGCGCGCTTGATGCTGGAAGCCCGGAATGTTTCGCCCAATGAAGCTGAAAAATTTGGCATCAGAATTAATAAGGACGGCAAAAGGCGAACCGGTATTGATCTTCTTAGCTACCCGAATGTCAGTTTTTCTAATCTTGTGCAAATTTGGCCAGAACTGGCGGGCATTAACCCTCGTGTTATTGAGCAACTTGAGATTGATGCCCATTACAGCGGCTACATGGAGCGCCAAAAACAGGATATTGAGGCCTTTAGGAAAGATGAGGGGCTAATTATCCCGCTAAATCTGGATTTTTCTTCTATTCCCGGGCTTTCCAACGAACAGGTAGAGCGTTTTAACCGCGCCCGGCCGGAAAGTTTGGGTGCCGCGGCCCGTATCTCCGGGACTACCCCTGCAGCGTTATCGGCACTTTTGGGTCATGTTAAGCGCAAAAAACAGCGAAAAACCGCCTAATACATGACCACTAAAAGAGAATTTCAAAAAATCGCAAATGTTTCACGTGAAACATTAGACCGGTTTCAGGTTTATTCTGACCTGCTTTTAAAATGGCAAAAAAAAATCAATTTAATCGGCCCGGGTACAGAAAAAGATGTTTGGGGCAGGCATTTCCTCGATTCAACGCAGGTTTTAATGCTGGTTAATAAGGCAGGTATTAAAAAAGATCGATCCTGGCTGGATATTGGCACCGGGGCAGGGTTCCCAGGTCTGGTGCTTTCAATCTTGGGGGAGGGGAAGGTTTTTCTGGTTGAGCCCAACCCCAAGAAGTGTGCTTTTCTGCGCACAGTTATCAGGGAAACCGGGGCGGGGGCTGAAGTTTTACAGTCCAAAGCCCAGGATTTAAGCCCTTTTCCGGTAGACATCGTCACCTCACGCGCCTTGGCACCGGTTCATCAGCTTTTAGATTGGGGCGCGCCATTTTTGGGGGGAAATGGAGAATTTTGGTTGCTTAAGGGAGAAACCGGTGATCAGGAGTTGACCTTGGCTATGAAAAACAACAATATGAAAACCGAAATTTTCCAAAGCCTGACCGATCCAAAAGGAAAAATTCTCAGGATTCGGAATTAGTTGCGGCGGGGGCACTCCTTCTTGGAAGGTAGAAAAATTGATTACGCAGGAGAGGCTTTAAATGCCGTGCAAGATTATCGCGATCGCCAATCAAAAGGGCGGGGTCGGAAAAACCACCACAGCTATTAACCTGGCAACCGCTTTGGCGGCGGTTCGGAAAAATGTTCTGCTGATCGACATGGATCCGCAGGGTAACGCGAGTACGGGGCTTGGCATTGACCGTGAGGACCGCGATATTACCGCTTATGAAGTTGTTTTGGGGGAAGCAACCATCGATGAAGCGATCGTAGACACCGAAATTCCTGCGCTAAAATTACTCACCGCCACGGTCGACTTGTCAGGCGCAGAGATTGAGCTGATTGAGCTGGAAAACCGCACATTTCAGCTAAAAAAGGCGATTAAGGATTCAAAGCGTTGCAGAGATTTAGACTTTATAATTATTGACTGTCCGCCGTCTTTATCGCTTTTAACGCTTAACGCTTTGGTCGCCGCGACCTCGGTCTTGATCCCCTTGCAGTGTGAGTTCTTTGCGCTTGAAGGATTGAGCCTCTTGTTGAAAACCATTGATCGGATCAAGGCCAATTTTAACCCGGGGTTGGAAATTCAGGGGATCCTTTTGACGATGTACGACAAGCGCAACAATTTATCCGGGCAGGTTGCCGATGATGTCCGGAGTTATTTGGGGGATAAGGTGTTCGACACCATCATCCCCAGGAATGTAACGATGTCTGAGGCACCAAGCCATGGCAAACCATCGCTTTTATATGATTTGAAATGTGCCGGCAGCCAGGCTTACATCCGCTTGGCCTCGGAAATGCTGAAAAGAGAGAAAAATGCGGCCTAAGGGGTCTGTACCAAGAGGGAATTAGGAAATGGCTAAAAAATCAGGTTTGGGAAAAGGACTTTCTGCCCTTTTAGGGGATGGGGACAGGCCAGTTGTCTTAAAGGAGCCCAGGGATAAAGGTTCGCCGTCCTCAAATCTGCCCATAGAGTTTTTAACCCCGACGCCTTTGCAGCCCCGGCGCTACTTTGACAAGGCCAAGATGGACGAATTGACCCAATCGATAAAAGAAAAGGGTCTTATCCTTCCGATCCTGGTGCGCCCCGGGCAAAAAGAGAACACCTACGAGATTGTTGCCGGGGAGCGGCGTTGGCGCGCCGCCCAAAAAGCCGGCATCCATGAAGTTCCGGTTGTTATTCGCGATCTGACCAACCAGGAAGTTCTGGAACTCGCCATAATCGAAAACGTTCAGCGTGCTGATTTGACCGCGATCGAAGAGGCGAGGGGTTATAGCAATCTGGTCAACGATTTTGGCCACACCCAGGAAGAGGTCGCGACCCTGGTTGGCAAAAGCCGATCGCATATCACCAATATGATCAGGCTTTTGACCCTGCCCAACGATGTCATAAAGCTTTTGGAAACGGGCAAGTTGAGTGCCGGGCATGCCAGAGCTTTAATAGGAACCGATGACCCGTCAGCACTTGCCAAACAAATCCTGGCCGAGGGTTTAAACGTCCGGGCGATTGAAGATTTGGCTGGGGGTAAGAAAAAATCAGGTGGCAAAAAATCCGGGAAGAAAGTCAAGGATGCTGACACCCGCGCCCTGGAGAAAAAATTGTCCGAGGGCCTTGGTCTTAGGGCAAGTGTCGACCACAAAGGCAAGGGCGGCAAGCTGGTTATCCATTACAAGGACGTCGATCAACTGGACGAGGTTTGCAAGAAACTTTTAAAATAAAAATATTGCTAAGTTGTTGTTTTTAAATAGATTTTTGTGCTTGCCGGCATATATCCAAACAGGTTTTAGAGGCAATAGAAAAATCCGGAGACCCGGTTTTTTTGCAATTCGCCTCTGCCCGAACGCTATAATTCAAAGCCGCATTTAGCCGGCCAGATTGCCAACCCCGCACTTGCGATACAAAGGCGTTGCGCTCCTTAAAAAACACCGGCGGGCGCAGCTGTTTCAAGGCTTCGTTGATCGCCGTGCCCTCGTCGACCATGCCGCGGACCAGCCCCAGCCGTTGCAATTGGGATTGAAGCACGCGGAGGATTTCTATGGCCCCCGTTCCCTCAACCTGGGCCTTATCCAAAAGCATAACCAGCCGTTTTGGGTTGCCGCCCAGCGCCTGGTTGGCGATATCGGACAAGGTCACCTCAGCGCTATCGCTGGTCAGCGATTTGGCGTCTTCAAAACTTAAAACTTTCGCCGGACCAATGTCGCCCTTTTTGGCACCTAAGTAAAAAATTATTTTTTCAAGCTCCGACCTGGTGACAATCCGGTCGCGCCCCAAATGATCTTTGAGAAAGGCAATAACTTCCGTGTCAGCTTCAATATTATGGCTTCTGAACGTCTCGCCAATGAGGGCACCCAGGTCCTGGGCGCTATCGGCATAGCAGGCCATGGCCAAAACCCCCGGTTCTTTTTCAAAAAATGCCCGAAGTTTTGAACGCGGGCTTAGATCGCTGCTGGTAATCACCAACAAGGTATCCCCGGTTTCCATGGCCAGACCGTTTTTGATCGCTTCAAGCTCTTTATCTGTGGCTTCGTCGAGGCGCACGAGCCGTCGCCCTCCCATCATGGAGACCGCCGCCATTTCATCGGCGACAATAGCCTGGTCTTCCTTGATCTGGAACGGGGTTAAGGTGGCCATACAAAACGGATCACCGCCTTCGGGGGCAATTTGCTTTGAAATCCGGTTGCGGTTTTCGCGGATCAGGCCACTGTCCTTGCCAAAGATCAAAACCGCCCGAAATTTTGGATCGAGATCCTTTAAATGAGCAGCAAAGTCTCTGGAATTTGCCTTCATGGCTGGTCTCAGTCTTCAGATTTAAAATAAAGCCCGACCCGGGCGGTCACCAATTCAGCGATTTGCAACGCGGTTCTGGCTTCCGCATCTTGCTGGGTGCTAAAGTTGGCAAAGTCCGATTGAACTACATCGTAGGCCTGGATCGCGCGAACTTCATCTTGCAGAACCACCTCGCCGGTCTTTTGATCAACCAGCTGATAGGTCGCGGTTAAGGTCAGGCTTTCCCGGGTAACCGATTCGTCGGTGCGAAAGCCATACCCCTCTAAGGCCTGGTTAAGGGTAACGCGGAGTAAATAATCCGGGGCGGTCGGGCTGCCATAAGGGTTCATGCGATCCTTGAGGTGATTTTGCACCACTTGGCCGATGCGATCACCAATCGGCGCGATGGCAACGCCCGAAAATTCAGCGCTTAAACCATTTCCGTCCCCTTTTTCGGCATACATGGGGGTAAATCCACAGCCGGTTAAAATCACCAGAGAGGTCAAGAGGGCCAACAATGTTCGGGCAAAAATCATGGTGCTACGATATTGACGATTTTTCCGGGAACGACAATGATTTTTTTAATCTCCTTGCCGTTAATGGCGCGCTGAACCTTCTCTGAGGCCAATGCCAGTTTCTCAACCGTCTCCCTGGGCGTGTCAGGGGCAATTTCTATGGTGTCGCGAAGCTTGCCCATAACCTGAACTGCAATGGTGATCTTGGTAACGCCCAAGTATTTCTCTTCAAGGGTCGGCCAAGGGGCGTCAACCAGCAGGGTTTTATGGCCAAGCTGGTGCCATAACTCTTCCGCCAGGTGCGGGGTCATGGGGCCAAGAATTTTTACCAGAATTTCTATCGCCGACTTGAAAGCCTTGCTTTTCAAAAACTCCCCGGAAACATTCCCGAGACCATTTACAAATTCATACAGCCGGGCAATCGCCTTGTTGAAATGGAACGCTTCAATATCGCTTGAAACCCCATCCAGGGTTTTATGGGCGAGGCGTAAAATATCCTCTTCACCTGCAAGCGAAACCCCGGGCGCGGCCAAGGCCTCCTTGTTTTCATCAACCAGCCGCCAGACCTTTTGGGTAAACCGCCATGCCCCCTCGATGCCGGCCTCGGCCCAAAGCAAATCGCGTTCGGGCGGGCTGTCGGATAACATAAACCAGCGCACCGCATCGGCGCCGAACTGTTCAATAATATCGGTCGGGTCGACGACGTTATTTTTAGATTTACTCATTTTCTCGAACCGGCCCTCGGTAACCTTAAGCCCGGTGTCGGCGCGAATCAGATGATCATTTTCCAACCGCTTGACGTTGACCGGCAGAACCCATTCCCCGTCACTGTCCAGATAGGTGCGGTGGTTGACCATGCCTTGGGTAAAGAGACCAACAAAAGGTTCCTTAACGTCAACATAGCCAAGCTTTTTCAAAACCCGGGTAAAGAAACGGGCGTACAAGAGGTGCAAAATCGCGTGTTCAATGCCGCCGATGTACTGATCAACCGGCAACCAGTATTTGGTGGCATTAATATCTGCGGGCTCTTGAAATTCCGGCGAGCAAAAGCGCACAAAGTACCAGGCCGAATCGACAAAGGTATCCAGCGTGTCGGTTTCCCGGGTCGCAGGCTTTTTGCATTTAGGACATTCAGCCTTTTTCCAGGTCGGGTGGTGGTCCAGGGGGTTGCCGGGTTTATCAAAGCTGACATCTTCCGGTAATTTGATCGGCAATTGGTCTTTTGCCACCGGAACCGGCCCGCAATCATCACAATGGATGATAGGAATTGGACAACCCCAATAACGCTGGCGGGAAATTCCCCAGTCGCGCAGACGATAGGTAATTTCACCCTTGCCGAGGTCATTTTTTTCCAGGTAAGAAGTTACCTTTTTCAGGGCATCTTCAACGCTTAAGCCGTCGAGAAATTCAGAATTGAAAATCGTCCCGGGGCCGACATAGGCTTCTTTACCAACTTTAAAAGTTTCAGGGTCCTCGCCTTCCGGGAGAACAACCGGGGGAACGGTGAGCTTATATTTTTTGGCAAAATCCAGATCCCGTTGGTCGTGGGCGGGGCAGCCAAAGACCGCCCCGGTGCCGTATTCCATTAAAACGAAATTGGCGACATAAACCGGCAACAACCGGCCATCGCCAACCGGAAGTATTGCCTTTAGCCCGGTATCAAAACCAAGCTTTTCAGCTTTCTCTATAGCCTCGGCGCTGGTGCCTGTCTTTCGACATTCTTCAATAAAAGTCTGCAGTTCTTTATTGTTTTTGGCCATTTTCTCGGCCAAGGGATGATCTGCTGAGACCGCACAAAAGGAAGCGCCAAACAAAGTGTCTGGCCGGGTCGTGAAAATTTCCAGTTTTTCTTTTTCACCGCGAATGGGGAAATAAACCCGCGCCCCCTTTGAGCGGCCGATCCAGTTTTCCTGCATCAGGCGAACTTTGTCAGGCCAGCGGTCAAGCTCGTTCAAAGAGTTGAGTAAATCTTCTGAGTAATCTGTGGTTTTAAAAAACCAGTGCGCCAGTTTTTTGCGGATCACCGGCTTTCCCGAACGCCAACCACACCCGTTGATTACCTGCTCATTGGCAAGGACAGTATTTTCGGCCGGATCCCAGTTAACCCAGGCTTCTTTCCGGTAGGCTAACCCGGCTTCGAAAAAATCTATAAACAAGGCTTGCTGTTGGCCGTAGTATTCAGGGTCGCAAGTAGCAAATTCACGGGACCAGTCTATGGCAAAGCCAACCCGTTTAAGCTGGGCGCGCATGACATCAATGTTTTCGTAGGTCCATTTGGCCGGGTGGACTTTACCTTTAAAGGCGGCGTTTTCAGCGGGCAAACCAAAGGCATCCCAGCCCATCGGGTGAAGAACGTTAAATCCTTTTGCCCGCTTGTACCTGGTAATGACATCGCCCAGGGTATAATTCCTGACGTGGCCCATATGAATGTAGCCCGAAGGATAGGGAAACATCTCCAGCACATAGTATTTGGGGCGGTCCTGGGAAGGGTCGGCATTAAAGGAGCCTTTTTCGGCCCAGATTTTTTGCCATTTCCTTTCCGCCGCGCTGGCGTTGTAACGTGTCATAATTTCTAAACCTTCTATTCCTTTTCTAAATGAACCCTCCCTGGGGTTCAAATAAAAAGGCCGGTAAAACCGGCCTTGATAAATTTAGCACCCGGTTTTTAATTTTTAATCATCAAGGGTTTGAATCCAAAGCGCCCGTGCCCGAGTCAAAATGGTATCTTCAATTTTCTTTTCAGTGCCTTCCTGAACCGAAGCTTTTAACCACACACCCTCTCGAAGAACTTGACGGTAAACAAAAACATCCAAGGCATCTGCCCGCAGCCGCCGGTCAGAAATGGTTATGGTAACCTTTAGCCGTTCGGTTGGAACACTGGGGTCAATAAACCAGTCGGTAATGATAATTCCGCCACCCGAATCGGTCTGGGAGATAGGCAAAGAAGCCAAACTATCAAGCGAGGCCTTCCATAAATACCCATTTACGCCGATGGCTGTGGTCATGTCTTCTGTAACTTTAATACGCCCGGATTTATCTTTGCCGCCGCCAAAAATACCGCAGCCCGAAAGCAAAAGTGCCAAAGCAAGTCCTAAAATCAGTGGATTTCTAAAAGTCATTGGTGTCCTTAAATGTCCCGTTTATCAAGGGTTTAAATAAACTCTAAGAGTTCTAGCCGAGGGCATTTATAGCGGGCAATTTTACCTCTGACCAGTCCCTTTCATGGTTTTTTGACCTAAATCCCCTGTAACAAGAAAAACACAGCACAAAATGGAAAATTTCGGACCTTCGCAAAAATGTTACCCCCAACCCCTTGCCAAATGCCAAAAAAACGCCTTATTTATAGGTCTAACTTCGCTTTTCATAGTGAGAATCGGAGAAGTGCGCCTTAAAAATACATATTATTTGGGCGATTCGGGGAAGAAAACTCTTCTCCGTTGAGGAAATAAGCGGTTCATGAAAAAACTTGGGATATATATTTCAATAGGCATTGGCGCTGCATTTCTGGCCGCGCCCTCCTATGCCCAAGAGGACGACGAGCCCTTAAGGTTTTCCTCTGAAGATTTTTTGGATGAGTACAATCTTTTCCTTGGTGAGGCTTCGGATGCGGCTGAAGAACCGGATGTTGACCTTAAACTCAATCTTGATTCCGACGAAAATGTAGACGACAAGGATTTTATTTATTTCAAAAAAAATAACAATGTGGATGGCTCTTCAATTTCGCTTTCACTGGCCCCTGTTGGCACCACCCAGTCTGCATTTACCCCCAGAAAAACAACCCTAACCGGGAATCTGGAAAATGTGGTTCTGCCCTCAGGAGAGGCTTTAAGCCTAACCGCATTTACTCCGCGCTATACCAGTGCAGATATTAGTTTCTCCCTTGGTTCGAATAAAAATGCCCAGGAAGAAGCCTCCGGTTTTCAGATTTCATTAGCCTCACAATTTAGCCGCCGCAATGCCAACGTCTTTGGTTCGGTTAATAATGATTTCGTAAATGAGGCTCTTGGTAGCCAGGTTTATGACCTTGGCCTTAATGTCGGATATTCCGATTTCAACTTAGGGGCTTCGGTTCGCGGCGAAGAAAGTGTCTTTTATAAGGGCATAACTGGATATGATGTTGGGCTTTCCTATCAACGCCCGACCTGGTCGACCAGTATTCTCTTCGGGGAATATCAGCAAAATGGTAATTACATTACCTCCAGCTTGAACAGCCCCTATCTGGACACCAGATTTTTTGCCATTGAGTTGGGTGCTGCTTATCATCTAGCGCCTTGGGTTCGCTTTGTTGGTTCTTTCAGGATGTATGAAGATCCAGATTTATTCATTATTGAAGGCGAGAAAATTGGCATTAGCCAGATGTTTTATTTGGGCACCCGGGTAAACTTCTAATTTTCAAAAATTGAAATGCCGGCATATCCCGCAAGGTTTTTCGGGGCGGGAAGTTCTTTGAGATTCTCATGGCTAATGCCGCCAAGCGCATAAACCAGTAAGTTGGTTGCTGCCGCCATTTCTAAAAATCCTGAAATACCAAGGGTTCGACGGTCAGGGTGGCTCGCGGTGGCGAAAACCGGTCCCAGCAAAAGGGCATCAGCCCCTAAAATCTCCGCTCGTTTTATCGCCGGGATGTTATGTGCTGAGGCGAAGACAATCCAGCCGGGGTCAATTGCTGGAAAAACATTACTATCTGAGAAGGCCCATTCGGGGAAATGAACCCCGTCTGCACCGACCCTTTGGGCCAGGGCCATGTCGTTAGCTACCCAAAATGGCAATTTTTGTTGTTTACAAACCGCGGCAATTTTTTGCACCAACTCCTCCCGGCCGGGGGTGCTGTAATGGCGTATAATAACACCGGTTCCCGGGGTAAGATTTTTAACAATAGACAGCGGGTCCGGGTGCCGGTCCTGGTCGGTCATGTAAATCGAGGACGGCAACTTTTTTATTTTCTGGGGCGGGGTCATAGGTCTTCATAAAAGAAACACCTTTTCATTGAAACCAGGAAAACCTAAAAAGAAAAAAAGGGGCCCTTGAAGTTGTCTGAAAAAATTGCTCAAAATCTTGAAACCATTAAGGCTGCGGTCAAGGCCGCGGGCGGGATGGGTGGCTATCCCGAGGCCCGAATAATTGCCGTTAGCAAAGGTCACGGCGTTGATAAAATCCGCCTTGCCCTTGAAGCCGGCCACCGGCGGTTTGGGGAAAACCGGGTTCAGGAAGCGGTTGAGAAATGGCCGCCTTTTAGAAAAGAATATAAAAGTGTTGAGCTTCATCTCATTGGCCCCCTGCAAACCAACAAAGTAAAGCTGGCGGTCTCAAACTTTGATGCCATTGAAACCCTGGACCGCCCCAAGCTGGCCAAGGCGCTAGCTAATGAAATAGAAAAATCTGGGAAAAGTCCCAAACTCTATATCCAGGTCAATACCGGCGAGGAATCACAAAAAGCTGGGGTTTTGCCGATGGACTTGTCGGCCTTTTTTGATGAATGTCAGGCGCTGGGGTTAAAAATATCCGGTTTAATGTGTATTCCACCAGTTGATGAAGAGCCAGCTATGCATTTTTCGCTTTTAAGAAAGCTAGGCCAGGGGTTGGATTTAAAAGACTTTAGCATGGGCATGTCGGGGGATTTCGAGGTAGCCTCAAGCCTTGGGGCAACGCATGTAAGGGTGGGTACCGCAATTTTCGGACCCCGGGGTTAGGCCCTACTAAAGATAAAATTGTTGAGATAAGGTTTAAAAGGGCTTCAATAAATCAAAATGGGGTGCTAAATCTTGCCAGGGTAGATTTCCACCCAGTTGTTTTCTGATGTTAAATTAAGAGGGTAATGGCAACCACAAAGAAAATATTGCTTGTCGATGATGATGAGGACCTTCGGGAAACTCTGCGCGAACAGCTTTGGCTGCAGGAGGAATACACCGCAGATGAAGCCGGAACCGGAGCCGAGGGCCTAAAACTTTTGGAGACCAACCAATACGAGGTGGTTCTTCTTGATGTCGGCCTGCCCGATATAGATGGCCGCGACCTTTGTCGAAAAATCCGCCGCCTTGGGGTGAAAGTTCCGATCATTATGCTGACCGGGGCTGATTCGGAGGCCGATACCATCTTAGGTTTGGAATCGGGTGCCAATGATTACGTCACCAAACCTTTCCGGTTTGGAATTTTATCAGCCCGCATTCGCGCCCATCTCAGGCAGCACGAGCAAAGCGAGGATGCGGTCTTTACCATCGGGCCTTATTCCTTTCACCCTTCCAACAAACTTCTTGTAGAAGTGGAGACCGAGCGAAAAACTCGGCTCACCGAAAAGGAAACATCGATTCTTAAATATTTACTTCGCGCCAAGGGCAAGGCGGTGGGCAGGACCGAGCTTTTAAATGAAGTTTGGGGGTATAATTCAAACGTCACGACCCATACGCTTGAAACCCACGTTTATCGGCTCCGTCAGAAAATCGAATTAAACCCCTCCGATGCCAAGTTGCTTCTTACTGAGCCGGGCGGGTACCGCCTGGAAATTTCGCCCTAGCGCCTCCGGCGTCGCTGCAGCCGCTCATTTCTGGGATCGTCAAATTCCCAAAGCTCTTTATCCAAAACCATATTAAATTTGGAATTAGAAAGTCGAATATTGGTGATTTTTCCCTGGGCATCAATAACCTCCCACCCCAAAAGTGCAAAAGCCTGATTGCCCTCGCCCCCGGGATGGCCGGTGAAAATAAGGGTTAACTCACCTTGTTCGGGCTTTTTGGGGTCGCGGGCGGTAAGATAGGTGGAGCCAGCAAAAAGATCGGGGGCGCCACCTGAAATAATCACATCTTTTTCAAGTGAAACCTGGTCCCTTAACAAAAATGCCAGCGGCGTATCATTAACCGGCCAGCGCGTGACTTGGCCCAATTCATAGTCAATAAAGCTGATATTATTGCCATCA
>JAZFRG010000042.1:0-31974 GCA_036445535.1 Sphingomonadales bacterium | reverse complement strand
CCTGCCGCCAAACTTTCGGCCAATCTCAGGTCATGAGCGGCTGGTCATTTGTTTTGATAAATACATCGCAACCTGCCTTGGCCTGGCGATATCACGTGCGCGGCGCGCCGACAAAATTTCAGCCATTCTGAGGTTATAATAATCCGAGACCTGGCGCATTATTTCATCGATAGTGACCTTCCGATCATTCGCCCGCAAGAGATCCTGCAAAACGTTCCGGGTCATATCAACGGTTACTTCCTGACCCGTCAATTCTGCATAGGCGACCACCCGGTTCAGGGCCCCTTCAAGCTCGCGGACGTTGGAAATAATTTTACCCGCCAGAAATTCCAAAACCTCTTTTGGAATTGTGGTGTCTTCAAAGTTATTGCTCTTGGTCTGCAAGATGCCAAGCCGAAGTTCATAATCGGTCGGGTGGATGTCAGCCACCAGCCCCCAGCCCAGGCGGGAGCGGATCCGTTCTTCAATCCCAGCCAGATCGGTAGGGGAGCGATCAGCAGAAATAACCACCTGGCGACGGTTATCCACCAAGGCATTAAAAGTATGAAAAAATTCTTCCTGGGTCGATTCTTTATTGGCGATAAACTGGACGTCATCAATCATCAGCAAATCCACAGAGCGGAACTGACGTTTGAAATCCACCGTGTTTTTACCCCTGATCGCCGAGATGAACTGGTACATGAATTTTTCCGCAGACATGTACATAATCTTGCGGGTTGGATTATCGGCTTTCACTTTGTGGGCAATCGCGTGCATCAAATGGGTTTTGCCAAGGCCAACCCCGCCATGAAGAAAAAGCGGATTAAAAGGAACCTCTTTGCTATCCCCAATGCGGCTGGCGGCGGCATAGGCAAGCTCGTTCGATTTGCCGACAACAAAACTGTCAAAGGTGTAGCGGGGATCCAGGACCGTGCCAAAGCTGTCGGTGATCATGCCCTCTCGGCTACCAACCAGGTGGGAACCTAGGCCGGTAGGTTTTAGAGTCTGGGCAGCACCCTTTTCAACGGCAATATCGACGCCAAAAACATTTTGACCCTCACGGTTCCATAAACCTCTGATTCGGTCTGCATAATGACGCCGAACCCAATCGCGGACAAAGGGCGTTCTGGCAGAAAATAAAACCGTGCCGTCTTCTATGCGTTTAAATGTCAGGTTGCTGATCCAGGCATTATAGGCATCTTCACCAATTTCGGCCTTTAAAACTGCCTGGATTCGCAACCAAAGTTCTTTTTCACTATTTTCCATCTGTTTTGTCACTCTTCCGCCTGGCGGCGGTTCCCCTGATAATTTTTAACTCAAACCCTTGTCCTTGCGGCATGGTGCCAGGCACCCAAGAGCCGGTTTGCTTAAAAATTGGGCAAAGCAGGTGCCTTTTAGAGAGTTTTCCAGCTAAACCAACCGTTGATAAACTAATGCAAACCAAATTTGCTTGCGAAAGCTTTGTTAAGCGGCTGATTTACTTCGGATAAATCCCCCTTAAAAGGCGTGTCGTTTGCCAAACCGAGCAACCCGCGCCTACTTTCCTGCCCTGGTCCAAAGCCGCTACGGCTTAGAAAAAATCCCCCGGCCCAAGGCGGGCCCAAGACGGAAAACGCTTCGCTTACCTCCGGCCCCTTATCCAATCAGGGGTTTTGGCGGGTTTTGATGCATTGAAACCCTTAGTTTTCCGGCTTTTTTTGTTGCAATTAAGGTTTTTTGTCAGAACCTTTTTAGACCGCAACACCCAATAACTGAATCAAGATAGCGGCTGGTTTCCAAACTGACAATAGGGGCAAAACATCAAAGATAATCTTTTTTAGGGTTTTGGGGGTCAGCAAAAAATTAACCACAAAATCTAGGTCAAGCAATTTAGATAAAAAAATATTATCCCCAAAACCCGACAAGGTTCTTGTACACATACTACCTAAAGAGGAGTGTTACCTCTGGCTATATAAGCCGGGGCGTGCGAATCAAAATAAAAGGAAAGAAAAATCAGGAGGCGAGGGTATTGATTCGCTTTTGCATTCTGGAAATTTTTCTGGAGGCGGTGTTTTTTTGAAATACACCCTTCGAAACGCCCCGGGCGATTTCTGGTTTAGCCTCTGCAAAAGCAGCAATGGCGGCTTTTTTGTCACCAGCTTCAACCGCAGCATCAACCTTCTTTACAGAGGTCCGAATGCGGCTAACCCGACGCCGATTGACATCTGTCTTTATGGCAGTCTGGCGAATTCTTTTTTTGGCCTGTAGCGTATTAGCCATATTGTAGTTCCTAAAGCGAAGTTTTAAGTTGCCCCTTTGTTGGGATGCCGCTGTATAGCGACCTTAATTGAGGAGGTCAACACCTTACTTTAACGCTATTATTTGTTTTTGAACTTGGGTGGGCGCTTGTCAACAAAGGCCGCCATTCCCTCTTTTTGGTCCTCGGTGGAAAACAGCGCATGGAAAGTCCGGCGCTCAAATTTAATGCCCTCAGCTAAACTAATCTCATAGGCCCTGTTCACCGCTTCTTTGGCAACCATTGCCGATGGTAATGACAACGCAGCAATCTCCTTGGCAATCTTTAGCGCCTCCTCCTTCAAGTCCGCTACCGGAAACACCCTGCTCACGAGACCCGAACTTTCGGCCTCTTCAGCGCCCATCATGCGGCCGGTTAGAATCATGTCCATGGCTTTCGATTTACCAACAAAGCGGGGCAAACGCTGGGTTCCACCCGCACCGGGGATAACCCCCAGTTTAATTTCCGGCTGGCCAAACTTGGCATTATCGGCACAAATAATAAAATCACACATCATCGCCAACTCACAGCCGCCGCCAAGGGCATAGCCGGCAACCGCCGCGATAACCGGTTTCCTGGCCCGGGTCACTTCTTCCCAATTTGCAGTGATAAAATCTTCCTTGAAAACATCCATGTAGCCTTTTCCGGACATTTCCTTGATGTCAGCCCCCGCGGCAAAGGCCTTTTCGCTACCGGTCAAAAGCAGGCAGCCAATTTCATCATCCGCTTCAAGATCGCGGACCGCAATAGTCATTTCATCCATTAATTGTTTGTTCAGGGCATTTAGCGCTTCCGGGCGGTTTAAAGTTATAACCCCAACGCCGTCTTCTTTGGTGACAATGATTGCTTCGTAGGCCATTGGTTTTCCTCATCAAATTACTTTAGTTTTGCGTTGCCCTTGGTACCTCTAAACCAGGTCTTAGGGAAGGGGATATTTATCAGGAAGTTTCTTCCCTAGGGCCCAAGTCCAGTAAAACCCTCAAGGGCTCTTCCCTGGCAATGGAAATGGTTAAGCCTTCATCTTCGCGGATAAAAGAGGCGCGGTAATTTTCTACCCCCTCGCTGTCCAGCACCCAACCCAATTGGACTAAAGTTTCACGGTAAAAGGTCATAACTTCCTGCCCGGTAATGGAACCGCCAAACTCGGCATGGATGATGCGCCCCTCAGGCTTGTCAAAAACCAAACGCTCGTCCGGGGCTTCGATCAATCCCTCTGGAACCGGAATACCGATAAGTTCAGCCAAGCCCGATTCTTGAGCCAGCACAGGGACGGCAAAAATTAAAAGGACAAAAAGCAGAGTTGTTTTCATGAAATTATCCTAACAGCCCGAATGGGCTCAATAAAGGCAATTTCTTATTAGTGTTGGCAGGTGGGGCAGTAGTAAGTCGAGCGGGCATTTTGGGTAAAGCGCCGGACCCTGCCTTTGCAGTCAGCCCGGGTACAGGCCGTGCCTTTCCGATCATAAACCTCGAAACGATGTTGGAAATACCCCAGCTCACCATCGACCCCAACAAAATCCTTTAAAGATGAACCGCCAGCCTGAAGCGCATCATTTAATACATTTCTGACCTCACTGGCCAAACTTTCACAGCGGGGAAGGGATAAAGACCCGGCCTTTCGTTTGGGGTTTATGGCCGCGCGATAAAGCGCCTCAGAGGCATAGATATTACCCACCCCTGCGACCACCCGCTGGTCTAAAAGCGCAGCTTTAATGCTGACCGTTTTGCCCTTAAGCGCCCCTTTAAGGGCAGCACCATTAAAATGATTGGATAGCGGCTCGGGTCCCAATCCTTTTAAAAGTTTATGATCTTCGATCTGATCGCTTGGGCAAAAGGTAACCAACCCAAAACGTCTGGGATCGCGATAAATGATGGTTTTACCGCCTTCGATTAGAAGTCGGAAATGGTCGTGCTTTTCGGGCTTTCTGGGGGCTTTAAAAATCAGCACCTGGCCGCTCATCCCCAAATGCAGCAAAACTGTTAAAGCGCTGTCCAGGTGAATGAGAATATATTTAGCACGCCGGGTCAGGGCGGTAACTTTTTGGCCCTCCAGCCGGGTTGTAAAATCCATTGGGATTGGTAGTCTTAATTTCGCGGAAAACTTTTCTGCGGTAATTATTCGACGATCCAAAAGCACCGGCTCCAGGCCGCGGCGGACGGTTTCAACTTCTGGCAATTCCGGCATATCATTCCCGTTAAATTTCTGGCCTTAGCAACGGCGCTGGGCTAAAGTCCCCCCCTATCTAGCAAGGTAATAGCTATGGCTGGCAAGAAAAAAATTAAACCTGCCTCGACGCCCAAAACCCAGGACCATTTTGGTTTTACCGAAGTGGGCGAGGACGCGCGCCAGGGCTTTGTAAATCAGGTCTTTGATTCCGTCGCCGGAAAATACGACCTGATGAACGATGCCATGTCCGGTGGCTTCCACCGGCTTTGGAAAGATCATTTAATAAACCGGCTTCGGCCCTGGGGGGGCATGAAACTGTTGGATGTCGCTGGCGGCACCGGCGATGTTGCGCTTCGTTTTTTAAAAGCCCTAAAAAATAAAGGGGCGCTTAAGGGCAAGCCCGCGACGGTTTGCGATATCAACCCGCAGATGCTGGAAGTTGGCCGGGGGCGCGCCATCGACAAGGGTTTTTGGGAAAACCTTGAATGGGTGACCGGCAATGCCGAAGCGCTGCCTTTTCCGGATGAAAGTTTTGAGGCGACTACCATTGCCTTTGGCATTCGAAATGTTACCCATTTGGATAAGGCCATTTCCGAAGCTTACCGAATATTAAAGCCGGGCGGCCGTTATCTGGTGCTGGAATTCTCCAGCGTGCCTTCGCCCTTAATGCGCCAAGTTTATGACTGGTATTCTTTTCACATGATCCCAAAAATGGGCAAAGCCATTACCGGCGACGAAGCCTCTTACCAATATCTGGCCGAAAGCATTCGGAAATTTCCCCCCCCTGAGGTTTTCGCCGGCTTTATGAAAGAGGCCGGGTTTACCCGCATTAAGACAGACCCTTTGGCGGGCGGCATCGTTACGCTTTATTCGGGATGGAAAATTTAGAAAATGTTTCGCGGACTTAAACATAGCTTTCGGTTTTTCCGGGTCGGTTGGGTTTTAGGCCGCTATGATGCGCTTTATTTCTTCAAAAAAAAACGCACCAGCTATTCTCTTTTGCATTTCCTGATCGATGTTCTAACGCTTCTAACCCCGGTTAAAAATGAGGCCAAAAAATTGAATGAGGGTGAACGCCTGGCCAAGGCCCTGCAAATGCTGGGCCCCGCCTTCATCAAGCTTGGCCAAACCTTTGCGACCCGAGCGGATGTGGTTGGTGAAGATATTGCGGCCGAACTTTCGGTCCTGCAAGACCGCCTGCCAAGCGAGCCCACAGAGGAAATTATCGAAGCCATTGAAGCAGGGCTGGGGGCCGGGATTGGTGAGATTTTTGCGCACTTTGAGCCAAAAGCGGTGGCTGCTGCTTCCATAGCCCAAGTGCATTTCGCGACCACCCCAGAGGGCAAGGAAGTGGCTGTCAAGGTGCTGCGGCCGGGGATTAAAGAGCGGATTTTTGAAGACATAAACAGCTTTTTATGGCTCGCCGGGGTTTTTGAAAAATACATGAAACGCTCGCGCCGGCTAAAGCCCACTGAGGTTGTTAAAACCATGGCTCGGACCATTGAGACCGAACTGGATCTCAGGATGGAAGCCGCCGCCGCTTCTGAATTGAAAGAAAATATGGCCGGTGAGCCGGGCTACCGGGTCCCGGATAT
Source organism: Sphingomonadales bacterium (assembly GCA_036445535.1). GTDB lineage: Bacteria > Pseudomonadota > Alphaproteobacteria > Sphingomonadales > SMXR01 > SMXR01. Next base: position 25,958 of record JAZFRG010000042.1, on the reverse strand, counting down.
TGACTGGAGCCGAACTTCAAAAGGCGTCCTGACCATGGAGCGGGTTAAAGGCACGGCCATTAATGATATCAAAAAGCTGAAAAGCAAAAAGTGGTCAACCAAAGACATCAGCAAAACTTTGGTCCGGGTGTTTTTAACCCAGGCCATGCGCGACGGGTTTTTTCATGCCGATTTACATCAAGGCAATTTTTTCGTTGAGGACGATGGCACGTTGGTTCCGGTCGACTTTGGCATTATGGGTCGGCTCGATAAACCCAGCCGCCGTTTTTTGGCGGAAATTCTTTATGGCTTTCATGAGCGCAATTATGAACGTGTCGCCGAAGTCCATTTTGAAGCGGGCTATATTCCCGCTGACCAGGATCGGGCACTTTTTGCCCAGGCCTTAAGGGCGCTTGTTGAACCGATTATGGATAAACCCTTAAATCAGGTTTCGCTTGGGGATATGTTGAGCCAGCTTTTCAAAACCACCGAGCGTTTTGCCATGGAAACCCAACCGCAGCTAATCGTTTTACAACGTTCCATGGTGATGGTTGAGGGCCTGGCGATGGTCATCGATAAAGATGTAAATATGTGGGAAGTCTCGCGCCCGGTACTGGAACGCTGGGCCAGAAAACTAACCGGCGCTGAGGCCAGGATTTCAGAGCTGCTTTCTTTCCTGAAAGACCTGTTCGGGCTGTTGCCGGCGTTTATTGCCCAACTTAGGGAAATATTAAAGGTCTTGGGCGACTATCAGCCCCCAGATCCCGCCCCTAAGGAGAGTTAAGGCTTTAAATTGCCTTTTCCTGCACTTATCTGTAAAAGCGTGGTTTGGATTTATTGAGCGAAATGAACAACTTAAAGCATAAGAAGATCCTGATGATCATCGGCGGCGGCATTGCCGCCTACAAGGCGCTTGAGCTGATCAGGGCCTTGAAAAAAGAGGGTGCCGAGGTGCGCGCCATCCTGACCAGGGGTGGCTCCGAATTTATTACCCCTTTATCGGTTGCCAGCCTGACCGGGGAGAAGGTGTACACCGATCTGTTTTCCCTTAAAGACGAAACCGAGATGGGGCACATTAGATTGTCCCGCGAAGCAGATTTGTTGCTGGTTGTCCCGGCAACCGCCAATTTGATGGCCAAGATTGCAAATGGAATCGCCGACGATCTGGCCTCCACCACCCTGCTTGCCACCGACAAACCGGTGATGGTGGTGCCTGCCATGAATGTGGAAATGTGGCAAAAACCCCAAACCATGAGAAATATTGCCCAGCTAAAAGCCGACGGTTTTCATGTTATTGAACCTGCGACAGGTGAGCTGGCTTGCGGTGAAGTGGGCATGGGTCGCCTGGCAGATATAGAATTTATCAGGGACCAGGTGGCAAATTTTTTTAAAGGCCATCAAGGCAAGCTTTCCGGTTTTAAGGCCCTGGTAACCGCGGGCCCAACGTATGAGCCGATTGATCCGGTCAGGTATATCGCCAATCGTTCGTCCGGCAAACAGGGATATGCTATTGCTGGGGCCCTGGCCCGCCTTGGCGCAAAAACCATTCTCATCAGTGGCCCGACCAATCTTGAAACCCCGACAAACGTTGAGCGCCTAAACGTTGAGACCGCTAAGGAAATGTGGCAAGCAACCGAAGAAAACTTGCCGGTTGATGTGGCGGTTTGTGCTGCCGCGGTCAGCGACTGGAGCGTCGATAAGATCGCCGGTGAAAAAATTAAAAAACGCGGCGGGGCCGACCAGATGCTCCGCTTTAAGGAAAACCCGGATATTTTGGCCGCCCTTTCCGCGCCCAGTAATCAACGGCCCCATCTGGTGGTCGGATTTTCGGCGGAAACCGAAAATGTTATTGAAAATTCAAAACGCAAATTGGCCCGAAAACGGTGCGACTGGATGGTTGCCAATGATGTATCGAAAGAGGGCGGCGTGATGGGCGGCGATGAAAACACCGTCCAGGTCATAACCGGCGATAAGGTCGAAAGCTGGCCAACCACGACCAAAGTTGATGTGGCCAATAAACTTGCAGAAAAAATAAGTGAATTTATGGAGTTGAAAAGCGCATGAGTGGGGGACAAGTCGACATTGAATTTTTATACCTGGAACACGGTGTGGGTCTTCCCCACCCGGTTTATGAAACCCCGGCCAGTGCCGGAATGGACCTCCGCGCAGCGGTTCCGGATGATCAGCCCTTAACCCTGGCCCCCGGAGAAAAGGCAATGGTACCCACCGGTTTTGCCATGGCATTGCCGATTGGCTTTGAGGCCCAGGTTAGGCCCCGGTCTGGCCTTGCAGCCAAACATGGGGTCAGCGTTTTAAATACGCCCGGCACCATCGATGCCGACTACCGCGGTGAGGTGAAAGTTATTTTGGTCAATTTTGGCAAAGAGGCATTTGTTGTTGCGCGCGGGGAACGCATTGCGCAAATGATCATTGCGCCCATCACGGTTGGAAATTTCAAAGTGGTGAGCGCTTTGGGTGAAACCGAACGCGGGGCCGGGGGGTTCGGCTCGACCGGCAAGAAATGACCCTGGATGATAACCAACTAGACCGTTATGCCCGCCATATAATTTTAAAAGAAATTGGCGGCCCCGGGCAAAAGAAACTTCTTAAATCCAGGGTTCTGGTGATTGGTGCCGGGGGTCTTGGCTCTCCGGTTTTAATGTATCTGGCCGCTGCCGGGGTGGGCACCATTGGCATTGTTGATGATGATGGGGTCAGCCTTTCTAACTTGCAGCGACAGATCATCCATTCCTCTGAAAACATTGGCCAAGCCAAAACGCTAAGCGCCAAAGAAGCCCTCCTGAAAATTAACCCCGATACCAAAATTATTCTTCACCAAATCAGACTTACCGAAGAAAACGCCCCGGCCCTTATTAAAGACTACGACATCGTCGCCGATGGCTGCGATAATTTTGAAACCAGGTTGGCGGTAAATGCCGCCTGTTTTAAGGAAAAGGTTCCGCTGGTTTCGGCGGCCCTGATGAAATTTGATGGTCAGCTGGCCACCTTCAGGCCCGATGATATTGGACCCGATGGCAACCCCCTGCCCTGTTACCAGTGCCTGGTGCCACAAGCCCCCCAAATAGAAGGGCAAACCTGTGCCGAGGTCGGCATTTTAGGAACCATTGCCGGCGTCATGGGAACGCTTCAGGCCACAGAGGTAATCAAGGAAATTTTAGGTATTGGCGATAGCCTTGCTGGAAAATTAATGCTTTATAATGGCCTGGATGCCACCTTTAAGACCATCAAACTGCCCAAAGACCCAGCGTGTCCATGTTGTTCGGGGGCTTGACCCTAACCCCAACTTTTGTCAGGAATAAAGTATGAAACGTTTTCTCATAATCCTTGGAATGTTTGCTCTTGCCAGCGCCGGACCTGCGGTTTCTGCCCCGCTTGAGCGGGGTGAGGTGAGCTTTGGCGAAAGTGGCCTGCCGTTGCCGCGCTTTGTTTCAATTTCTGCCGACCGGGCCAACTTAAGAACCGGGCCCGGGGAGCAATACCCGATCATGTGGGTTTATGAAAAAAAATTATATCCTTTAGAGATTATTGAAGAATACGAACAATGGCGAAAAGTCAGAGACCTTGAGGGCGAGGAGGGCTGGATTCATGTGGTCCTTTTATCGGGAAAACGAACCGGGCTGATCACTGGGGGCATGCGCATTCTTTTTGAAAAACCGGATGTTACTTCCCAGCCTGTGGCCCGGGTTGAGGCCGGGGTGATCGGCGAAATTATTGAGTGCAATGAAACCTGGTGCCAAATTGATGTCGGCCCGGAAGAAGGCTGGATTAACACCGAGGGGCTTTGGGGCACTTATTTTGGTGAAGTTTTCGACTAGGGCCCAGACCCTAATCGCCAGTTTGCAGGCGTTCAACCAATTGGCCGACCCTGGGGATAAAACCGTTGGAATAAAACGGGTCTTTGGCAAAATTGTAACAGTTATGGCCTGAGAACATCAGGTTGTTTTCCAAACTGCCATTATGGGAAATTTTCATCAGCGTTTTCTGAATACAGAAACTTCTGGGGTCGGCCTTGCGCCCGGTCGAATTTTTTTCGTTATCCGCCCAATTTGAAAACCGGCACTGGGACAAGCAGCCCATGCATTCGATCTGGTCTTTTCTGATCTGATCGCGGTTTTCCGGGGTGACAAAAATCAGTGTCTGGTCCGGGGTCCGCATTACCGTGGTGAAGCCCTGGTGCAGCCATTTTCTGGCCCGGGAAAAATCACCCTGGGTGACATATAAAACGTTGCCCTTGCCATTGATGTCCAGCGGACTGTTGTGATCGCCAACGCGATCCGGGGTAAAGGCGATTTGCCGATCTGACCGGGCATGCAGGTCCTGCAAAAATTTGTTGTTTACGGCGGAAGAATAAAAACCGGTTGGGCTGTAACGATGTAAAACAACATCGCCTTCCTTCAGGGTCAGCAATGCGCGTTTCCATTCTTCGGAAATAGGGCTTTCCTTGGTCAACAAGGCACGGGTGCCAAACTGGAAAGCAATTGGCCCCAACTCGTCATTGTCGACCCAATCAGACCAATCCCTTAAATACCAAACGCCCCCGGCCATAATAATGGGAACCTCAGGACAATTCATTTCGCGCATCATCCGCCTCAGTTCAACCACACGCGGGTAGGGGTCTTGGGGCACCAGTGGGTCTTCGCTGTTCGATAACCCGTTATGGCCACCGGCCAACCAGGGGTCCTCGTAAACCACGGCACCAAGAAAGGAAGCAAATCTAATATAAGCCCGCTTCCACAGCGCCCGGAAAGCGCGCGCCGATGAAATGATCGGATAATAATAAACCCCATAAGAGGCGGCGATTTCCGCCAGCTTGTAGGGCATACCGGCGCCGCAGGTAACGCCATTAACAAGGCCCTTGGTTTTGTCCAAAACGCCCTTTAATATGCGCTCGGCACCGCCCATTTCCCAAAGGATATTGATATTAAGAGCGCCCTGGTTTTGGCGAAGTTCGTGGGCTTCCTTAACCTGGTAAACCCCCCCCATAATGCCAAAATCGACCAGTTCTTCGTGGCGTTCCTTGCGGGTTCGGCCTTTGAAGATTTGCTCGATCAGGTTGCCCTGTTTGTCATAACTGTCAGCATTAACAGCAGAAACAGTACCTACGCCACCGGCATAGGCCCAAGGCCCGGCAGAGGCCCCGCTGGTAATCGAAATACCCTTTCCCCCTTCAACGAGGGGAAGGACCTCTCGGCCACCCATTTTTATAGCGTTTAATGTTTTCAAGCGGAGTTACCTCTTTTTTTCCTTAAGGGTTGAAACCCTAGGGTCCAAACCCTAGTTCCGTTTCGGCCCGCGACCGCCACCAGGTTTACCCCCTTTGGGGCGGGAACCTATCGGGCGATCTTCCTCTACCCGCATAGTAAGCCTGACTTTTCCTCTGTCGTCAATTTCTAGAACCCGAACTTTAACTTGATCGCCTTCTTTAACAACGTCGGAAACCTTCTCAACGCGCTCGGATGACATCTCGCTGATGTGCACCAAACCATCTCTGGCACCGAAGAAGTTTACGAACGCACCGAAGTCCGCAACCTTGACGACCTTGCCGTCATAAAGCTCACCCAGCTCAGGCTCAGCGGTAATCCCGATGATCCATTTTTTGGCCGCCTCGATGGCTTCCATATCGGAACTGGCGATTTTAATCGTACCATCGTCATCGATATCAACCTTGGCACCCGTGGTTTCAACAATTTCACGGATAACCTTGCCGCCGGTACCAATAACCTCACGGATTTTGTCTTTTGGAACCTGAATGGTTTCAATCCGGGGGGCATGGGTACTGACATCTTCGCGGGCGGTTTTCAGGGCTTTATTCATTTCACCCAAAATATGATCGCGACCGGCCTTGGACTGTTGCAGAGCCTGTTCCATGATATCTTCAGTAATCCCAGTGATTTTGATGTCCATCTGCAAGGAGGTGATTCCTTTTTCAGAACCGGCAACCTTAAAGTCCATGTCACCCAGGTGATCCTCATCGCCCAGGATGTCTGACAGAACAGCAAAGTCCTTGCCTTCTTTAATAAGGCCCATGGCAATACCGGAAACTGGCCGGGTGATCGGAACCCCGGCATCCATCATGGACAAGGAAGCACCGCAAACACTTGCCATTGAGGAGGAGCCGTTCGATTCGGTAATTTCAGAAACGATCCGGACGGTGTAGGGGAAATCTTCATGGCTGGGTAAAACTGCACGAACAGCGCGCCAAGCCAACTTGCCGTGACCAATTTCGCGTCTGCTGGTAAAGCCGAACCTGCCGGTTTCACCAACTGAATAAGGCGGGAAGTTATAATGAAGCAGGAATTTTTCCTTGTAGGTGCCGGTTAGGGCATCGATAAATTGTTCATCATCACCGGTTCCAAGGGTAGCCACAACCAGCGCTTGGGTTTCACCGCGGGTGAAAAGCGCACTGCCGTGAGCGCGCTCAAGAACACCAACTTCGCCAACGATTGGGCGAACCTGATCAAGTTTACGACCATCAATACGCTTTTTGGTTTTCAAAATATCACCGCGGACGATATCTTTTTCAAGTTTTTTCAAAAGATCTGAAATTTCACGGTCTTCAACGGCTTCATCCTCAGCAAAGGCTTCCTTAACCTTGGTGCGGACCTCACTAATAGCGTTGGTACGGTCTTGCTTTTCGGTGATCTTATAAGCTGCCCGGAGATCTTTTTCGGCCATTTTGGCAATTTTGCCTTTAAGCTCGGATAAATCTTTTTCTTCCGCGAGATCCCAAGGATCTTTGGCACAATCTTCGGCCAGATCAATGATCATGTCGATCACTGGCTGCATTTCCTTATGGCCGTGCATCACAGCACCCAGCATTACCTCTTCAGAGAGTTCCTGGGCTTCGGATTCGACCATTAAAACCGCGTCCTTGGTGCCAGCGACAATAAGATCAAGTTCGCTGCCCTCCAAATCCTCAGGTTTTGGGTTGATTAAATATTTGCCATCCTTGTACCCAACGCGGGCGGCGCCAATGGGGCCAAGGAAGGGGATGCCGGAAAGCGTTAAGGCGGCACTTGCCCCAATAAGCGCTACAATATCCGGATCGTTTTCCATGTCGTGGGATAAAACGGTACAGATAATTTGGGTATCGTTTTTAAAGCTTCCCGGGAAAAGGGGGCGAACCGGGCGGTCAATAAGACGGCTGGTTAAAGTTTCCTTTTCGGAAGGGCGCCCTTCGCGTTTAAAAAAGCCACCAGGAATTTTCCCTGCGGCATAGGTTTTTTCTACATAGTGGACCGTAAGTGGGAAAAAATCCAACTCCGGATTTGATTTCCTAGCAGCAACGACGGTCGCCAGGACTACTGTTTCACCGTAGGTTACTAGAACCGCGGCGTCGGCCTGGCGGGCTATACGACCGGTCTCAATTGTGAGCGGCCTGCCATCCCAGGTTATTTCTTTTTTATGAATATTAAACATGTGTTTTTTTGTTTGCACTTAGGTGCGATCAAATTAAACATCGGGCTAACCGGGCTCATTCCCGGAAAACAGATTATTTCCTTAAGCCCAAAGCTTTGATCAGCTGTGCATACCTTTCTTCGTCTTGATTTTTTAAATAGGTGAGCAACCGGCGACGGTTATCTACCATCTTCATCAGTCCACGACGGGAATGATTGTCTTTGCGATGCTCTTTAAAGTGATCCGTAAGATTTACAATGCGCTCGGTCAGCAAGGCAACTTGAACCTCGGGCGAGCCGGTATCGGTTTTGTTGATCGCGTATTTCTTTACGATCTCCTGTTTTTTCTCAGGTGTAATCGACATCGGTTTCTCCTTTACTAGTTTGTCTGATTAAATACCCGAAGCAGTTTGGCCCGTTTATTTTCGACCCTTGCCAGGGCAATTAATTCGCCCTCATGGGTCAAGCGGACCGTTCCGCTTCGGCTTGTTGGAAGCTGCAAAGCCTGGCCATTTCTGGCTCTTTTGGCTTCGCTTCTGGTTATGGCCAGCTCCGGGATGTCGTCCAGGGCGGTCATAATTGGGTGTAGGGCCTCCAAAGCGCGCGCACTATGGCCCAAATCAATTAGCTTTTCCAGTGAAATTGCGCTTTTTTCGGAAAACGGACCAACGCGGCCTCGCCTTATGCTTGTAACATGCCCGAAACACCTTAGTTTCCGCCCTAAATCGCGTGCAATTGAGCGAATATAAGTGCCTTTTCCGCAAACCACGGAAAAGCTGGCTTGGTTTCCTTGTTTAGCCACACTTTTCAGCGTGAATTCCATAATATGGGCAGTTCTGGCCTTTAATTCCACGGCCTCCCCGGCGCGGGCCAGTTCATAGGCCCGCCTGCCATCTACCTTGACGGCGGAAAATTTAGGGGGAATTTGCTGAATTTCGCCTTTAAAGTCTTCCATGGCAGCTAAAATTTCGGCCTCGCTTGGACGCGAATCACTGGTTTCGGCTACCTCGCCTTCGGTGTCATCGGTGGTCGTCTCCTCACCAAATTTTACCGTGAAGGTGTATTCTTTTTCACGGTCGACAATATAGGGGATGGTTTTGGTCGCCTCGCCGAGCGCAATGGGTAAAATCCCGGTCGCCAAAGGATCAAGCGTTCCGGCATGACCTATTTTTTTTGGCTGAACAATCCGCTTGATGGCCCGCACGACATCTGCCGAGGTCATGTCCGGGGTTTTATCAATGATAAACCAACCGTGGATGGGATTACCTTTTTTAGCCATTTTTGAGCTTATTCCTTGAGGTCGCGGGCGACCTTGGGGTGGGAAAGAAGTTGATCAATTTTTTTCGATTCATCAAAACTTTCATCGGCCTTGAATTTTAGTTTGGGCGAATATTTCAAATGGACACTGCGGCATAAAATCCCACTCAAATAAGGAGCCGCCTGGTTCAGGCCCTCTAGAATTTCTTCCAGATTATCCCCGCCTAGCGGCATGACAAAGGCGGTCGCATTTCTAAGGTCTGGGCTGCATCTGACTTCCGACACGGTAATTGAGGTTTCTTCCAAAACCGGGTTATGGAGGTCTTCTTTCATCAAAACAGCTGACAGGGCGTGACGTAAACTTTCGTTGACGCGAAGAAGCCGGAGACTGGGTCCGTTGGTTTTGGATTTTGACATGGTTGGCTACTTTTAGGTTTAAAGCTTCTTTTGCTTCTCGGTGGTCTCAAAAACCTCAATGGTATCCCCGGCTTTGAAGTCTATATAATTTTCAAGCGAGATCCCGCACTCGGTCCCGGCCTTGACCTCTTTAACTTCATCCTTGAAACGCCTTAGGGATTCTAATTTTCCGGTATAAACAACAACGTCATCCCGAAGCAGCCGGACTTTTGCATGGGCCTTGGCAACCCCGTCCTGGACTATACAGCCCGCAGCTTTGCCTTTTTTACCGGCGCTAAAGACATCCTTGATCTCTACCAGGCCAATAATAGTTTCCTCAATCGCGGGCGACAATTCACCCTCCATCGCCGCTTTTACCTCGTCAACAACGTCATAAATAACCGAGTAGTAGCGAATTTCGATTTTCTCGACTGCGGCGGCTTCTCTGGCCTGTTTGTTGGCCCTGACATTAAAACCTATAATGAAAGTTTTAGAGGCAGCGGCCAATGTCACATCGGATTCGGTGATGGCACCAACACCTGAATGGATCACCTGGGCCTGAATTTCTTCGTTGCCAATTTTCTCCAGTGCTGAGCTAATCGCCTCAGCAGAGCCCTTGACGTCTGCCTTAATAATCAGCGGGAAACCTTGAGCCTTATTTTCTTTAAGCGCGGAGAACATGTTTTCAAGGGACACGGTATCGCGTGATACCCGTCTTTTCTTGTCCTGTTCCTTGCGGTATTCGGAAACCTCCCGGGCGCGGCCATCATTTTCAACGACTGAAAAGATATCACCGGCAGAAGGTGTGGAGTTTAACCCCAAAACTTCAACCGCCATCGACGGTGTTGCCTCTTTAACATTTTTGCCTTTGTCATCCAAAAGCGCCCGAACCCGTCCCCATTCAGCCCCGGCAACAAGAATATCGCCAACTTTCAAGGTTCCGCGTTGTACCAGAAGGGTGGCCATTGGACCGCGGCCTTTATCAAGTTCGGCTTCAATAACCGTTCCCTCGGCTGGTCTGTCCGGGTTGGCTTTGATGTCCAAAAGTTCGGCCTGTAATTGGATGGCCTCTTCCAGTTTATCGAGACCAGCCCCGGTAGTTGCTGAAACTTCAACGTCCAGAACATCGCCCGACATCGCCTCAACAATAACTTCGTGCTGCAGTAGTTCCTGGCGAACTTTGCCGGCATCCGCGCCGGCCTTGTCCATCTTGTTGATGGCAACGATCATCGGAACCCCCGCGGCCTTGGCATGGTTAATCGCCTCAATGGTTTGCGGCATTACGCTGTCATCGGCGGCGACGACAAGAACCACTAGATCCGTGGCATGGGCACCCCGGGCACGCATTTGGGTAAAGGCTTCGTGGCCCGGAGTATCGAGGAAAGTAATCACGTTTCCGGCCTTGGTTGTAACCTGGTAGGCACCAATATGCTGGGTAATCCCGCCGGCCTCTCCGGCGGCAACATTGGTCTCACGCATGGCATCCAAAAGCGAGGTTTTGCCGTGGTCAACATGGCCCATAATGGTAACAACAGGGGGCCGTGGTTTCAAAAGCTTGGGGTCGTCTTCTTCGCCCTTAAGGCCAATTTCAACATCCGATTCAGCAACCCGTTTGATGGTGTGGCCAAATTCTTCAACCACCAGTTCGGCAGTATCCTGATCAAGGTTTTCATTAATGGTGGCGGTAACCCCCATGTTCATCAGAACCCTGATAACCGCAACAACCTTTTCGGCCATCCGATTTGCAAGTTCGGTGACAGTGATCGTTTCAGGAACAGTCACTTCGCGCGATTTTTTGGGCTTTTCTACTTCACCGCCGAGCATTCTTTTTTGTTTGGCCTGGGCACGCTTTAAAGCAGCTAATGAGCGACCGCGGTAATCATCTCTACCCCCTAAGGCCTGGGCAACGGTTAGTTTACCGCCGCGACGGCGTTCCCCGCCAACTTTTTTCAGATTGGCGTGACGTTTTTTCTCTAATTGTTTTTTGTGTGCTTTCTCTTCTTCGATGCGGCGTTCTTTTTTGGTTTCTTCCTGGGATTTTTCAGATGCCTTAATCTTGGCCTCTTCCTCAAGGGCTTTTTGGGCTTCGGCTTCGGCTTCAATTTTATTCTGGGCTTCTTCTTCAGCCTTGCGTTTGGCATCGGCCTCGACCTTTAGGAGCGCCTCATCTTCTTTGTTGGTCTTGGTTTTCTGTTTTTCGTCGGCCTGCCTGGCTTTAGCAGCCATGGCGTCACGCTGGCGTTTTTCTTCCGCAGCTGCCATGCGCGCTTCTTCGGCTTGACGGATTGCTTCCTGCAAGGCCTCAACCCGGGCATCGCGCTCGGTTGACGTTAAATGGTTTTCAGGCTCCTGGTTAGTCTCTGTCGCAGGGCGCTTTGGCTTTAGCGAAAGATTTTCCTCAACCACCGGCTTTGCTTCAGGGGTGTTGCCATCTTTTCGCAAGATTCTGCGACGTTTGCGTTCAACGACCACGGGCTTTGTCCGCCGGGCACCCATGCCAAGGCGAGGCTTGCCGGTCTCCACCGGTTTGGTCGCCGGAGCAGCAGGTTTGTCGGATAATGTTAGTTTGCGATCGTCGCTCATTCAAATCTTCCTACATTAAGGCTGGCCAAGGCTTTACCTCTTTTTTTCCGTTTTCTCAAGCCAACCCTTTAAACTTCGGGTTTTTCTTTCGTAGCCGCTTCGTCCTCTGGTTTGGCTTCGGCTTCTTCGGCTGCAGCAGCCTCAGCGGCGAGGGCTTCCTCAGCGGCTTTTGCCTCTGCTTTGGCAGCTTTAAGCTCAGCCGCAGTGATCCAGCCAACTTTAACGCGGGCAGCCATAATCAGTTCACTTGCCTCACCTTCCGAAAGATCGCTTCCCTTAAGGATCCCATCAAACGGTGAAACCAGCTCATCAGCGGCAAACCCGGCAAAATCCTCTATGGTTTTTACATCGTTTTCACCCAAAATTACCAACAAAGCGGGCTCAAGCTTGATCAGCTTGGCTAAATCGTCGGTCACGCCAAGTTTTTTGCGCTTTTTGTCGGCCTCTTTGCGTTTGTTTTCAATGGCATCCATGGCCCGGCTTTGCAGTTCCGCGACAAGCGCTTCATCAAAACCTTCAATAGAGATAAGTTCCTCGGCCTCAATGTAAGCCACTTCTTCGTAATCAGAAAAGCCCTCTGCAGCCAAAAGCTGGGCCAGGGTTTCATCAACGTCCAGGGTTTCTATGAACATTTTGGTCAGGGTTTTAAATTCTTCCTGACGGCGCTCAGATTCCTCAGCTTCGGTCAAAATATCAATGGTCCAACCGGTTAGCTTGGAAGCCAGACGGACGTTTTGGCCGCGCCGACCAATGGCAAGGGAAAGCTGGTCATCGGGGACAACAACTTCGATCCGGGTTTCGTCTTCGTCCAGAACCACTTTGACGACCTGGGCCGGAGCCAAAGCGTTGACCACCAAGGTCGCTACATCCTGGGTCCATTGGATAATATCAATTTTCTCACCCTGAAGTTCGCTGACTACCGCTTGAACCCGCGAACCGCGCATACCAACGCAGGCGCCAACCGGGTCGATCCCGCTATCGTGGGAAATGACGGCAATTTTAGCACGGCTGCCGGGATCTCTGGCGACGGCCTTGATCTCAATCACGCCATCATAAATTTCGGGAACTTCCTGGGCAAACATTTGCGCCATAAATTCAGGCACGGTCCGAGATAAGAAAATTTGCGGGCCACGATTTTCGCGCCTGACCTCACGAATAAAGGAACGGATGCGCTCATTATTTCGGAGGTGTTCACGCGGTATTACATGGTCGCGCGGAATAATCGCCTCGGCACGCCCCAGATCAACAATTACGTTGCCGTATTCAACGCGCTTGACAATCCCGGTGATAATTTCGCCAACCCGGTCCTTAAATTCTTCAAACTGGCGTTCCCGCTCAGCACTTCTAACCTTCTGGACAATGACCTGTTTGGCAGTTTGGGCAGAAATCCGGCTGTAATCAATGGGCGGTAAGCGCTCGGCAATAAATTCGCCGACCTCAGCCTCAGGTTTTTCCATCCGTGCTTCCTCGAGGGTGATTTCAGTGCTGGGGTTTTCCACTTCTGCAACAACCTCAAGAATCCGGAACAATTCCTGGTTACCGCTGTCGCGATCAATCTGGGCACGGATATTGTTTTCGCTCCCATAGCGGGCTTTCGCCGCTTTTTGAATAGCCTCTTCCATGGCCTCGATCACAATTTCCCGATCAATAGCCTTTTCCTTGGCCACCGCATCTGCGATTTGAAGGATTTCCAGTTTGTTAGCGCCGACTGCCGCCGTCATTTTTTTTCTCCATCCAAGACGTAGTTGTCGTTAATTTTAATGGCCCTTTAGGGAGGCCGCTACCAAAGCATCGGTCAGGACAAGTTTGGCCTTTTCGATGCTCTTAAATTCCAATTCCTTTTCACCCTCCTGGGTTTTAAGGGTAATTATTTCCCCGCTAACACCCAAGAGCTTGCCCTTAAACCGGCGTTGGCCATCAACCAGATCCCGGGTTGTCACCCGAGCATCAAACCCTTTGAAGTCTTCAAAGTCCTTGAGCCGGGTTAAGGGCCGATCAATCCCTGGCGAGGAAACCTCAAGAACGTATTCGCTCGAAATCGGGTCCTCAACCTCCATGACCGTCGAAATTTCACGACTTAATTTCGCACAATCTTCGACCACCATGGTCCGGTCCGGGCGCTCTGCCATCACCTGGATGGTTGGTTTTCCAGTGCCCTGCACCGAAATACGCACCAACTCGAACCCTAAGCCTTCAATGGCTGGTTCCAAAAGCCTTGCCAGCTTGTCTTCCAAAGGCGATGGCATTAAAGCATCTCCGCCAAAATTTATCCCTACAGGCTTTCGCGCGTATAAAAAAAGTGGGCCCAGGCCCACCCTCCGCGATTAGTCTGTCGTGAAAAGATGGCCTATATATACGGAAAAGCTTTATTTAATCAAGCCTTTTAGTGGTTTTTTTGGGGAAAAAATCAAACTCTTAAAAAGGTAAAATAGGCACATTTCACTTCTGAAGCGTGGGCTTTTGCTTGATAGCGGGTATCGGGCCAATCTTCGGGCTGGGTTTGCCAATCGCTTGCGCGCCTGGCGGTCCAGTTAAAATCAGGTCTGTTTTGCATCTGGCGCATGGTCCATGTCTTATAAACCGGGTGATCGGTTCCGATCCTGAGTTCAGCACCCTTTTTCATGATCCGCGCCAGACGATCAAGGTTCGGAGGTGAGACAAACCGACGTCTGGCATGCCGCGTTTTGGGCCAGGGATCTGGGTGCAGCAAAAAAACCCGGGCAATTGACTTGTCAGGAAGAGCGTCTATTAAAGGCCGGGCATCATCCGCTAATATCCGGATATTTTTTAGCCCCTCCTCATAAATTTTTGTAACCAGACCGGCGACGCCATTAATGAACGGCTCACAACCAATAAAACCTACATCCGGGTTTGCCCTGGCCTGGGCAGCTAAATGTTCACCCTTGCCAAAGCCAATCTCAAGCCAGGTTTCTTTTGGGGGGAAATCAAAAAGGTTCAAAGGATCCAGAGGTTTCTTGGAAAAATCATCCGGGGCTATAGAAACCTTAGGCAACACCTCCTCAAGCAGGCGGCGTTTTCGGGCGGAAAGGGTTTGGCCCATGCGCCGCCCATAGAACTTCTCTGTCGGATGGTTGTCCCTGGTCATAGGGGAAGGATTTAGAAGTATTTTTTAAGCGTGTCTACCAAATCGGTTTTTTCCCAACTGAAGGCGCCGCCCGCTTCGGGTTGGCGACCAAAATGGCCATAAGCAGCCGTTTTAGCGTAAATCGGGCGGCTTAATTGAAGCCGCTCGCGGATCGCCCGGGGGCTAAGATCAATCATGTCCCGGAAAAGTTCGGAAAGCTTGTCCTCATCGACCTGCCCGGTACCCATTAAATTGACATATACGGACAAAGGTTTTGAAACCCCAATGGCATAGGAAAGTTGGATAGTGCAGTTTTCTGCCATTTCAGCGGCAACGACATTTTTGGCCAAATAGCGGGCCATATAAGCGGCTGAGCGATCAACCTTGGTCGGGTCCTTGCCTGAAAAAGCCCCCCCACCATGGGGCGCTGCGCCGCCGTATGTATCGACAATAATTTTCCTCCCCGTCAGACCGCTATCACCATCCGGGCCTCCAATAATAAACTGGCCGGTCGGGTTTACATAAAATTCTTCTTCCGGGCACATCCAACCATCGGGTAAAACTTTTTCGACATGGCCCCGGATATATTCACGAAGCTCAGTCCCGGAAAAATCGGGAGAATGCTGGGTAGAAACAACCACAGAAGTTGCCCTGACAGGTTTCCCATTTTCGTATTGTAAGCTTATCTGGCTTTTAGAATCGGGCTCAAGCCCAGGGGCATTGCCGGCATGGCGGTCCTCAGCCATGGAAGATAAAATTTCGTGCGAAAACTGAATCGGAGCCGGCATTAAAACCTCGGTTTCACGGCAAGCATAGCCAAACATGATGCCCTGGTCACCGGCACCTTCATCTTTGTTGTGGCCAGCATCCACCCCCCTCGAAATATCAGTTGACTGATTGTGAACATAGGAATGGAATTTTGCATGTTTCCAATGGAAGCCTTCTTGTTCGTAGCCAATGTCTTTTACGGCGGCCCGGGCAACTTTTTCCAAAACAGTGTTATCAATTTTTTCAGAGCCCCGAACCTCACCAGCCAAAATAATCCGGTTGGTGGTGACCATGGTTTCAACCGCTACGCGGGAATGGGGGTCTTCTTTCAGGTAAGCATCGAGGACGCTGTCGGAAATCCTGTCAGCAACCTTATCCGGGTGGCCCTCTGAGACCGATTCACTCGTAAAAAGATAATTTTTTAAGGACACTTGTTTCTCCTATCGTCCCGGATTTTTCTCAACCACGGGGAAAATTTCTAATAAACCCGGACGGTTTAGCCCAAGGGCCGGGGGGTTACAAGAAAAGAAACCAAAATCTTCGGAAAGCCTTGGTTGTGGCGTAATAAAAAAGGCCAGAAAAACTGGCCCTTTTAAATACAAATAAATACAAATTATGAAAAATTATTTCCCGGCATGGGCAATCGCCTTTACCAATTCGAAGGTCCGTTTGCGAATCTTTTCATCGGTAATCTTGTAATAGGCCCTAACCAACTCAAGGGTTTCACGTTTCGAAAGTTGATCGGCTTCAAAGTGCTTAGGGCCGCTCTCGCCAAACCCTTTGGAACGTTTTCCCGAGGCGTCAGGCATATCATCAAAAAAATAATTAACCGGAACATCTAAAATTTGAGACAACTTAAACAACCGGCTAGAACCTATCCTGTTAGCACCTCTTTCGTACTTCTGAATCTGCTGAAAAGTAAGACTAAGGGCATTCCCCAATTTCTCTTGACTCATGCCAAGAAGGGTCCTGCGCATCCTCACTCTTGAGCCGACATGGATATCAATTGGATCTGGTGTTGACATTTTATTGCCTCAATTATTATTGGTTATTTGTAATTTCATCTGTTTACGAGTAAACCGGAAGGTGTGCAAGTAAAGATTAGGTGTTTTCTTCTTTTCTTGAGCGCTCAGACAATCCGGACGGAGCCCCGATAATAAAGAAAAGCAGAGCAAGGGCCCCTACCGGTATCACCCCAAACGTTGCAAATACTGACAACCCTTGGGTTTTTTCAGGCAGCCTGGTATCCAGAAATCCCTCTTCCCCCAACTCAATTTTGCTTAAAACCCGCCCATATGGATCAATAACCGCACTAATTCCGGTTCCTGCCACCCGCAAAACGGGTATACCCTCTTCTATCGCACGGGCCCTGGCCATTTGAAAATGCTGCCGCGGGCCGGGGCTATCCCCGAACCAGGCGTCGTTGGTAATATTTATTATCCAATCGGGCCTTTCTTCTCTAATCATAACCTTTCCAGAAAAAATTATTTCATAACAAACCAGCGGACTAAAGCTTGGCACTCCATCAATGGTCAGGGTTCTAATCCCTGGTCCTGAATCATAATCCGTCGAACCCGGAGCCAGAGTATCAAGGCCAAAAAACTCGAAGGTGGCCCTTAAGGGCAAATATTCTCCAAAAGGAACCAGATGGCTTTTGTCGTAACGCCCCAGAATATCCCCTTCACCCTCCAGCGCATAAAGACTGTTGGTCAATTCAGGGGTGGGCTCCAGAACCCTTCGGGACGCGCCTGCTAACAATATCTGATCCGGAAAATAGCTTAAAATAGCACGCCGGTTCTGTGCCTCTTCCAAATTATAGGGGACCGCAGTTTCTGACCAAATAATTATATCGGGACGACCCAAAGGCCCCGCCGGGGCGATACTAAGGGCGATATGTCTTTCAAGATTGCGCTGTTTTAGGCTACGTTCCCATTTTTCGACTTGCGGAATATTTGGCTGAACCAGTCGAATCACCAGGTCATCTTTATAGGAAGTCGGATTATTATTTAACTTAAGGGCCCCAAACCCCGCCAGGCCAAAAAGAATTACCAGGCCAAGGGCAGGGGTAACCAGGCGATGCCTAAGCGAGGCTTTGCCATCAAACAGGGCGGTAAAAAAACCTGCCGCCAAAATCGTCAGCAAACCAAGCGCATAGCTGCCACCAAGGGAAAGACTTTGGAGCATGATATCGCTGGGCCACCAAATTAACGACGTTGGATTCCAGGGAAATGCAAAAATAAAATCCCAGCCCCGAAGAAATTCAAAAAGGCCATAAAGAGCGGCAAAGGCCATAGCCCGCTGGAACCAGTTGTTGTGCCATAAAAGCCGGGTAATCATAAACGCCAGCGCCGGGAAAAAACTTAGAGCAACGACCAAAAACGACACCATTATAGGGGCCATCCAGGTAGGAACATCTCCTTGGGCGGCAAACGAATTTGAGATCCAGCTTAAGCCAAAGCCAAACTGCCCGATGCCAAAGAAAAACCCATAATGAAAGGCCTTGGACACCCTTTCCTCCCCGGAAAGTAAAAGCAGAACCAAAACAATGGCAACAAAAAACAGCGGGATGAACGGATAAGGGGGAAAGGCCAGGGCCGAAACAACCCCCAAAAAGATACAATATCCATAGGCCCAAAAACCTCTGGCCTTTTCAAAAAAACGCCCAACTTCAGCAAACTTTTCCAACATAAATTACTCCTGCCCCTCAGATTTCCTGGGGAGATGAATTCTGATCCGTTTAATTTTTCTGGGATCTGCATCGATGATCTCAAACTGAAATCCTTGCGAATGTTCCACCACTTCGCCGATTTCCGGGACCCGGCCCTCCAAGGTAAATACCAACCCACCAAGGGTGTCGACGGCCTCATCCAGGGCATCGCTTAAAAGGTCGGCCCCCAAAACCTTTTCCAATTCTTTAATTTCTACCCTGGCATCGGCCTCATAAATTCCTGCCCCAATAAAAGTTAGCGCGGGCTCGCCTGTGTCATCGTATTCGTCTTCAATTTCGCCAACGATCTGCTCGACCAAATCCTCAATCGTTATCAATCCGTCAGCCCCGCCATATTCATCAACAACAATGGCCATATGGGTGCGCTGGGTTTTCATCCGCTTTAGTAGATCGATGAGTCGCATCGAAGGCGGCACAACAATCACATCACGGATAATATCCTCAAGCGCCGGAGGGTTTTGGCCAACTTCTTTCCCGCCCAAAATCTGCATGACATCCTTGACGTGAACCATACCGATGACATCGTCCAGCGAGCCCCGGTAAATCGGCAGTCTCGAATGTCCATCCTCGCGAAAGGTTTCTACCAGATCAGAAAAACTCCCCGAAATTTCGAAGGCACCAATGTCAGCCCGGGGCACCATAATATCATCAGCGCGCTGCTCATTGTAGGTCAACACGTTCATAAGCATTTCACGGCCCTCCGCCCCTAAGGGTTCTTCATCGCTGGCCTCTTCGTGTTCTTCGATGACCTCCTCAAGGCTTTCCCGGAGCGATGAATCCCCACCCCCTTTTAATTTTCTAAAAAGGGTTTTGAGCCAACTGGGGCGTTCATTTTTATGATCGTTCATAAAGCCAATCTATTCGTAAGGGTTTGCAATGCCAAATGTTTTCAAAAGTTTTGCTTCCAGGGCTTCCATTTCTTCGGCAGAATTTTCTTCATCATGATCAAACCCCAAAAGGTGCAGAAGGCCGTGCAGTACAAGATGCATCGTATGATCCGAAACTGTCTTACCTTGCTCAACCGCCTCTTTTTCAACAACACCCCTGGCCAAAACCACATCACCCAGATGCAAGGTTGGGGACCCCTTGGGAAAATCCCCGTTGTCGGAAGGGAACGACAAAACGTTGGTCGCTTTATCTTTGTCCCTGAAATTGGCGTTTAATTCCCTGACAAATTCGTCGCCGGCAAAGCAAAAGCTGATCTCAAGTGAAAATTTCCGAAGGGTTTTAAAATGGCCCCAAACCCGGGACTCCCTCAGGGCCCCCTCAACTGCCCCTTGAACCAAAACTTCCAGGTTTGGCAATCCTTCAAGCCAAGCACGATCCTGCAGAATTATGTCCAGGGTTAAATCCGGCGGAGCGGCTTCAGTAGATGAGTCTTCAGCCATTATTTTTTCGCACCCTTGGTTTTCTCTGGGGCATCATAGGCATTTATGATCCGCCGCACCAAGGGATTGCGGATAACATCTTTTTCGGTAAAACGAACCACCGACACCCCCTCGACGCCTTCCAAAACACCCATGGCATGATCAAGTCCCGAATCCACACCGGGTAGCAAATCAACCTGGCTTGGATCGCCGGTGACCACCATGCGACTGTTTTCACCGAGCCGGGTTAAAAACATTTTCATCTGGCCTGGGGTGGAATTTTGCGCCTCGTCCAGAATAACGTAGGAATGCGATAAGGTGCGACCGCGCATAAACGCCACAGGGGCAATTTCAATCTCACCAATTTCAATACATTTAGCGACCTGCTCGGCGGGCATGGTATCGTGCAGGGCATCGTAAAGGGGCCTGAGATAAGGGTCGACTTTTTCCTTCATGTCACCGGGAAGATAACCTAAGCTTTCCCCAGCCTCAACCGCGGGCCGCGATAAAATAATCCGGTCAACCGAACCTTTGATCAGCTCGGCCACCGCCATCGCCACCCCCAGATAGGTTTTCCCGGTGCCTGCCGGCCCGGCAGCAAAAATTAGGTCGGCTGAAAGCAGTTCTTTAAGGTAATGGTTCTGAGCTGGTGTTCGGGGTGTGATGATACGTTTTCTGGTAGCAATTTTAATAATCTCACCAACCGGGTGGTTGCTTTGGTTATTTTTTTCTTTTCGGGATTTGGTCATCGTGATTGTTGGCTCTCCTGAAAGGCGTAACGCCCCATCAACATCGCCCAATGTTAGAGGCTCACCTTTTTCCAAGTTTGCATAAAGCTGGCGGAGTACTTTTCTGGCCTGGCGGCAAGCCCCATCCTCGCCTTTCAAAACAATCCGGTTGCCCCGGCTTGCAACCTGAACCCCCAAACCCTGTTCCAAACGGGCAAGGTGCTGGTCGTGCTGGCCAAAAAGAGAGGGCAGCAACGCATTGTCTTCAAATTCTAGAATTAGCCGGGTTTTCTCTGGAGTTTTGCGGGTTCTGGTTTTCAAGCTTGCCTCTTAAGCCGCTGTCCTGGTTTTTGACGGCACGACTAATTTGCCCTCAAGACTGTTGGGGCCGGCTTTGGTAATTTCCACTTTGACTAATCGACCCATGTAATTTTTGGTGTTCAAGGCGCTTATATCCTCCCTGGCCTTATCATAAGCCCCTTCATGGCTATCACCAAGCGAAACATGGACCGCCTGCATATAGGGGCTGCGACCAACAATCTGGCCGGGGAATTTTCCGGCCCGCTCAAACAAAACATCTACTCCCCGGCCCACCGTTTTATTATTAAAGGCGCGTTGGTGGGTGTTTAAAAGTTCCTGAAGTTCCTGAAGTCGATGGGCTTTAACCGGCTCGGGAACCTGATCCTCTGAAGTGGCAGCGGGCGTGCCCGGTCTGGGGCTGTATTTAAAACTATAAGCTTGTGCATATTCGACCTCTTTCACCAATTCAAGCGTGGCCGAAAAATCAGCATCGGTCTCTCCCGGAAAACCAACAATAAAGTCGCTGGATAGAGCGATGTCGGGGCGGACTTTTCGGATTTTCTCAATCCAGACCATATATTCGCTGACCGTGTGACGCCGGTTCATACTTTTTAATATTTTATCAGAGCCCGATTGAACCGGCAAATGCATATAGGGCATACACTGGGGAACCTCAGCGTGTACATTTACAAGGTCATCCTCCATGTCTCTCGGGTGCGAGGTGGTATAGCGAATCCGGTGCAGCCCCGGGATGGTTGCCAGCCCCCGGATCAACCCCGCCAAGCCATTATCACCACCGTGATAGGCGTTAACGTTTTGGCCCAACAGAGTGATGTCAACAGCGCCGCGGGCAACCAGCGCCTTGGCCTCCTTATAGATGTCGCTGGCGGGCCTCGAAAACTCACCGCCGCGGGTATAGGGAACCACACAAAAGGTGCAAAATTTATCGCAACCCTCCTGGATGGTCAGGAACGCAGAGGGGCCTGATTTCTGGGGCCCTTTTGCCAAAAATTCAAATTTTTCATTGACCGGCAAATCGGTATCAAGAACCCTAGCGTTGCCAGCGGTCTTTTTATCCTCACCAACTTTTTTAAGAAGCCCGGGCAGGCGGTGATAGGTCTGGGGACCAAAAACCAGTTCCACGGAAGGGGCGCGGCGCATAATTTCTGCCCCCTCTGCCTGGCCCACGCAACCGGCCACGGCAATCACCATGTCTTTGCCTCTTTCCGCCTTTTTTTCTTTGATACCCCTTAGACGGCCAATGTCAGAATATACCTTCTCGGCTGCTTTTTCGCGGATATGACAGGTGTTCAGGATCACCAGATCGGCCTGATCCGGAACCGGGGTAGGCTCAAACCCTTCTTCCTCTAAAATATCGCCCATGCGTTCAGAATCATAAACATTCATCTGACAGCCGTAGCTTTTTATATAAACTTTTTTAGCCATTTTCTTTGTCCGGTCAACTTGCACCCTTAAGGGACTGAGGGCCTAGGCGAAATATAGATAAAATTCAAGATTTTTTAGTCCGAACTAACGGAACCGCGTAAAGTTCCATGCGGTGGTCCACTAAACGGTAGCCCAGTTTTTTAGCAATTTCTTCCTGCAGCTTCTCAATCTCCAGGTTTTGAAACTCCACCACTTCCCCGCTATCAAGATCAATCAGGTGATCATGGTGGTTTTCGGTTATGAGTTCATACCGGGAGCGGCCATCGCGAAAATCGTGGCGCTCAAGAATACCCGCTTCCTCAAAAAGTCTAACCGTCCGGTAAACCGTGGCGATACTAATCCGGCTATCGGCAGCGGTGGAGCGGGAATAAACTTCCTCCACATCAGGATGGTCCTTGGAATTGGAAAGCACCCTGGCAATCACTCGGCGTTGGTCGGTCATGCGCATGCCTTTTTCTAAACATACCCGCTCAATATCACTGAGATTTTGTCCCTGGTCTTCGGGTTTAGAACCTTTGGTCATTTTCCTGTCCCTAGGTTTGGGGTTTTTCGACGTCTTTCGCCTAGCATATTTCACAGGGCCGCACAAAAGTAAAAAAAAAGACCGCGAGATACTCACGGTCTTTCTTAGGGGGGATCTTTTGCTATCGGTTTTTGCCTAAGCCAATTGATTTTGCCAGCTCATGGCGCCGTTTGGCGTAATTGGGGGCAACCAGCGGATAATCCGGGGGCAGGGACCAGCGCCTTTTATATTCCTCGGGGCTCAAACCATATTTGGTTCGAAGGTAGCGCTTTAGCATTTTTAATCTTTTGCCATCTTCAAGGCAGACAATAAAATCTGGTTGGATCGATTCGTCGACCGGGACCGCAGGGCTTAATTTTGTATGGCCATTGGCTTCAACACCGTTCAGGGATTGCAAGGTTGTGTGGACCTCACGGATCAAGGCAGGAATATCCGTAGCATCAACGCTATTGTTTGAAAGATGGTTCGAAACAACTTGGGCGGTGAGTTCTAAAAGATCCGACCCCTTGCCGTTTAAGGCAGAGGTTCCTGCTTTTCCAATTTCCAAATCTGCGTTTTTCACTACTTTTCCATTTCCTGCTAACCCTGCTTTCAATCCCCTTATCGGCAAGTAAATCTTTAATATTCGCTAATATATAAATGTATTTAGTGTAAATTTAGTTAACGAAGCGGAATTATTTTTAACAGAGCATCTTCCTTGCTGCCATTTGGACTGGTGTAGTAAGCTTTTCGAGACCCGATCTGCCTGGCCCCAAAAGACCGGTAAAGGGCCCTTGCAGCCTGGTTTTTCTCTCCAACCTCAAGGAAAATCGCCTGACAACCCCTCTTTTTAAGGCTGGTTATCATTTTTTGGATTAATTTTTTGCCAAACCCTTGTTTTTTATGGATTTTTTCCACTGCCAGCGACAAAATCTCGGCTTCTTGCCCAAGATCCCGGAATAAAACATAGCCAACCATCTGTTTTTCGGCGCTGTTTAGAACCAAAAGACTGGCGTTTTCTAAAGAACAAAGGTCTTTAAACCCCTCAAAGCTTAAGAAATCTGCGCTTTTAGGGTTAAAAGAAGCGGCGTGGATGCGGTAGGCTTCTTTAACCCCCTCAAGATCAGAATCTTTGATTATTTTAACCATTTTCCCGGGAAAACGGGCTTGGATCCTGGGTTTTAGCATCGGGCGGACGCAAATAAAACGGTGAAACCGTTACAGAGCGCCGTTCAGGGCCTAAATTGGCCGCTAAATCCAGTAAATCTGTGGCGCTGGGCCAAAAAGAGAGGGTTTCTAATGGCGAAAGCCCGGTTGCTTCTTTCAGGAAATTTTCCAGGTCAGGGCCTGCGACAAAAACCTTTTGGCACTGGGTAAAATCATTTAAGGCTTTAATGGAAATCGTTTCCGGCCCTTTCAAGGATTTCAAAGCACACTCTTCAACCAAAAATAGCTCCCCGGACACTTCCCCCCGCTTTCCCGGCACCAAACTAAGGATCTTGTCCCCGGGTTTAGCTTTTTTCTTCAAAATAAATGTCCCCGCCAGGGCTTCAAAGGCAGTAAGTCCAACGGTTTTTGCCCCAGTGGATAAAGCCAGAGCCCTGGTAAAAGAGGTCGCAATCCTGACCCCGGCAAAGGTCCCGGGACCAATGTTAACGACAATTTCGGTGATATTCTGGGGTTTTATCCCGGCCTTTTTTAAAACCTCTTCGACCATCGGCACCAGGGTTTCCACCTGACCACGACGTTGGTCAAGGTGGGCATGACCTACCAGGTTTCCGTCCAGGTTTGACAAAGCCACCGAGCAGGCGGAAAATGCAGTATCTAGGGCAAGGCGCATGGGTTCCTAAAGAATTTCTGCTACGGAATCGAAGGCCGGGCGCGGGCTTCGGCCGAATAGTTCTTCCGTGGTGCCAACCCCCAAACTACAAAGAAAGTTCGACTTGAATTGGCCGTCGGGGAAAAACTCCTGGTCAACCCCTTCGTTATTGAAACCCGACATCGGCCCGCAATCCAACCCTAAGGCGCGGGCGGCAATCATCAAATAAGCGCCCTGAAGGGTGCCGTTCCGAAAGGCGGTGGTAAAGGCAACGTCCTGATCGTGGGCAAACCAGTCGCGGGCACCCGGATTATGCGGGAAAAGTTCGGGAATTCGATCATAAAACTTGCTGTCATAGGCAATGATAGCTACCGCCGGGGCGGTTAAGACCTTTTCAACGTTAAACTCATCAAGATGGGGCTTCAGCCGGGCTTTGGCTTCAGCAGATTTGACGAATACCAGACGCATTGGCCAACAATTGGCACTGGTTGCGCCCCATTTCATCAAATCAACAATGGCTTTTAGGGTGTCGTCTGAAACTTTCTCTTGCGCCCAGCGGTTAAAGGAGCGGGCCTCGCGGAAAATTAAATCTAATCCGGCATCATCCAGCGGTTTTTTCATTTTATCCTCGTGATTTTAAGCTTGGCGGACTTCTTCGACCTCAGGAATATAATACTTAAGCAGATTCTCAATGCCATTTTTCAGGGTAACCACCGAACTGGGGCATCCCTGGCAGGATCCCTGCATGGTCAGGTAAACAACCCCCTCTTCAAACCTTTGGAAAATAATATCGCCGCCATCTTGCGCTACAGCGGGGCGAACTTTTTCATCCAGAAGGGTTTTTATCTGCTTAACCAGCTCGCTGTCTTCGCCTGCAGGCTCTTTGGTTTCCTCGGCGGCTTCCTCCAAAAGCACTGGCTGGCCAGAGGTGAAATGATCCATAATTGCCCCTAAAACCTTGGGTTTCATGTCCCCCCAATCACCCTCTTTAAGGGTCACGGATAAAAATCCCGGCGCTAAAAGAACGCCGGCAACATTGCCGTGGGAAAACAGCGCCTGAGCCAAAGGCGATGCACCAGCGTCCTCGGCGTTGGTGAAATGGCGGGTGCCTTTTTCCAAAACCGGGCGGTCGGGAATAAATTTCAAACTTAGCGGGTTGGGGGTCGTTTCAGTTTCTATAAACATCATAAGCTTTCTAAAATTTAAGCAATTTCATCTATTATTTCATCGGTCATGCAGCCCGGAACAATCACCACCGGGCATTCCAGACACCCACATAAGGGGCCTGAAAAATAATCCACCAGCGGGCCCGGTTCGCCCTCAGAGTGGGCCCCCAAAAAGAGGGCAAATAGATCGCGGGTTTTTTCCATATAAGCCTGCAATTCCTCTTTGGGGTTGCCTTCGCGGATGACTATTTCCGGTTCCAGGCCATATTCCTCTTCAACAAAGCTGGCAACCGATTTCATCAAATCACGGGCTTCTTTTTTATTTTCTTCAGCCATGGCTTCTTTTACGGCCTTCCAATGCTGGTACTCACCGGGCCGGATGGCATGAAAAATAACCAGCGTTCCGCCTTCAACGT
>JAZFRG010000041.1:0-2932 GCA_036445535.1 Sphingomonadales bacterium | reverse complement strand
GAACTAAACTAGTCCTCATACCCTTGGGCTTTGCAATAGGGCGCCAGGGTTTTCAAGGTTTCGCCAAGATAACCCCGGTATCCGGTCCAGCGTCCCGGCGGGTATTTGCTCGAAAGCTCGGCCGTTTTATTAAAAAACTCATCCCCTTCAAAGGCCTTTTGTGCGCCCTTTAAATCTTTGTAGTCGATAAATTTCAGAATTTTTTGCAAGCCCTTCGCGGGGTCCTTGATGAAATCCTCATATTTGACCGAGAGGACCTCCAAGGGCACTTCTTTTTGGTATTTGTGCCAAAGGTCAATGGTCTTGGTGTAAAGCCCGGTTATGGTTTCCAGATCGCTGTAATTAATCGTTACCCGGGTCGGATTAAAGTCTTTCATGAAGGTGTTCAGGACCGAATCCCTTGGGTCACAATCCACGAACACAAACTTGGCATTTGGGAAAAGTTTCATAATCACCGGCAGGTCAATAATGTGCAGGGCATCGACATGAATGGCGCGCCCACCTTCGCCTTTTGAGATCGACTTTTCATGAACTTCGTCGAACAGGGTTTTGAGGTGATTAAGTTCCTCGGCGCCGAGCCCCTCTAAGCAGCCCGGGTATCCCAGGTTCGACTTCATCAATTGCCGTCTAATCCCCTGGATCTCGTGGGTGTCTTCAAAAACCGAAACCTTCGGGATAAATTGAATTAACTGGCTGACTGCCATGGAGCCCGCCAGGACCGGACCTACGACAAAAATTGGCGCCTCAGGATCGGTTTTGGTTTTTTTGTTAGCCGGCGGCTCAAACATTTTTGAAAAATCGACAGCTAGCAGGTCGTCCAAAAGACCAGGAAATTCACCGGCATTTTCCAGAAAAGACTGGTGGGTTTTCAAAAATTCCTGGTTTGCCTTTTCAAATTCTTGGAAGGCCTCGCCGGTTTTTTTCAAACGATCGTAGGAAAACCCCAGGCCAAAACTTACCTGAGTTCTGGCGGCGGTGGTTTTGGCATGGTTCTTTAAACCCTTTAAGGTGGCTATTGATTCGTCTAAAAGGCCCAGTTTTCTTTCCGCATTGGCTTTGGTCAGCGACCCTGTGACAATGGCGCGTTCTGGAATTTTTGGCATTTTCAAAAGTTTTTCGGCTAATTCCAGGGCCTCTTTGGATTGGCCCGTTAGCTCTAAAAGCGAGGCATAAAAACCCAGCGTTTCATGGTGTCCCGGGTTTTCCGCCAGCGAGGATTGGTAACATTTCAGGGCATCGGGGAACTGGCCCACGGTTTGCAGCAAAAAGCCCATCCCGGTTAGTGCCAAAACGTGTTTCGGATTTAGCCCCAGAATTTTTTGGTAATTTTCAACCGCGTCGAAAAATTGGTTTAATTGGAAATTTACGTTGGCCAGGTTCAAAAGCGCATAAATATTATTGGGCCCAAGTTTTACCGCTTTTTCAAGTTTTTCGCGGGCCTCAATAAGCCGCCCGGCCTTTTCTAAAATCCGCCCGTATTCGGTATTTAACCTAACATTGGTTTCCAATTCATTTTCGACCTTTTTTAAGGCTTCCAGGGCGTCAGAAACGGACCCCAGGTTATAACAGACCCGGCACAATTGAATGACCGCGGGGATATAATCGGGTTTAAGCTGGAGGGCACTTTTGGAGGCAATCAGGGCGCTATCGAAGTTCATTCTTTTTGAAGAAACCCGGGCCATATTGGTCAGGGCCTCAACATTGCCCGGGGAAAAATCTAACGCGGCCCTGAAGTTCCCCAGCGCCTGGCCCCATAAATTGTCTTCTTCAAGAAAAACCCCAAGGTTATTATAGGTTTGTGAAAAAATAGTTTTCACCAGGGTTTCTTGCGAACTTCCGGCTTGGCTCGGGCTTGAATTTTTAAAGGTTTTCTCGTGAAAAAGGACCTCTTCATACTTTTTCCGCGCAGCCTCTTTATCGCCGTCCCGCTGAAACGTGACCGCCTGGTTTAGCATTGCTGCCAGCTCTTTAACTGTTACATTTTTTTCCATCGCTAAAGCTCGTACCCGAAAGTTTCACAAAAGGGAACCAGTCGTTTTCTAAAGGGTGTAAAAAATTTCTCATAGCGCTTCCAGCGACCCGCCGCATCGGTATAAATGGGCTGAATTACCTGGTGATAACTGGGCGTGTTGATGCGCTTTTTACCCAGGGCGGCCTGGCGGTAATTCAAGACTTCGGGGTTCCACTTAAGGTCTAAAAAGCTGATCATGCGCCGGGCCTCTTTTTCAAGGTCGGCTACGACATCTTCATAACGAACGTACATAAAATCTGGTTGAAGCTCCTCCTGGTATTTTAGCCATAGCGAAAAGACCTGCTGGTAGAGCCGGGTGGTATCCTCAAGGTTGGTAAAATTCAGCATCGCATTATTGAGCGTAAAATTTTGCATAAAACAACTCAAAGTGCAGTCAAAGGGATGCCGGAGAGCAACGATAAATTTTGCCTTTGGAAACATTTTCAGGATCAGCGGAACATCAATAATATGAAGCGGCAGCTTATCAATTATTTTGGTGTTTTTGCCTTTGACCCGTAGCCCGCCGTAGACGTGCAGTAATTCAGATTTTAGCTGGTTCCATTCGGTCCCGCTGAGCTCTGAAAAGGCGGCTTTTAGGGAGCCCTTTCTTTGGATAATCGCCCCGCGACCGGTGGTGATAAAGGGCTCTTCCTCCAAGATTTCCAACTCCGGATGGCCATCAAGGATTTGGTGTAAAAGGGTTGTTCCAGAGCGTGGGAAACCAATAAGAAATGCTGGCGTTTCATTTGGCCCAGAAAGAATTTCGGCGGTGGTTTCCCTCACCTCCCCTAGGTCAAGTTCCTGGTAGGCCCTGGTCAGGTCTAAAAAGCCTCTTTTGCTCATGCCCGGCTGAATATTTTCTTTTAGGCTTAAAAGATTGCCCTTCTGAAAAGCTTGAAAGGCCTTCCCCGGCTGCTTCAG
>JAZFRG010000040.1:0-9609 GCA_036445535.1 Sphingomonadales bacterium | reverse complement strand
GTTTGCTGGTGGCACCGGTAATTTTGACGGTGTTGATGATGCCCAATCTGAATTACCTGCCACCCCTGAAATCTGATGTCGTTTACGGGAATTATTTTGCCCCGCCGGCGACCTCGTTTGAAAGCATGAATACTGAGGTAAATGAGGTTATTATAGAGCGACTTCAGCCCTACTTTGAGGGCGAAAAAGAACCAGCGTTATTGAACTATGGTTTGTTTACCTTTGGCGGCGGTCAAAACGGCATCGTCTTTATCCGCGCCAAAGACTCTGCCCGGACCAAAGACCTTGAAGCCCTTTTGACCGATGAAATTCTGGTCGGGTTCCCGGATGTTTTTACCTTTTCCCGACAGGGCAACCTGTTTGGTGATTTTGGCGATGATGGCAATATTTCTATTCATCTGCAGGGCAGGGATGTCGCCGAACTTTCCGAGGGGGCGTTCCTTGGGCAAGCCCTTATTATGGAAAAATTCCCGGGCACCTTTGTCCAGATGGACCCGGATGTCTCCGTGGTGGCTCCGGTTTTGCTGGTTACCCCAAACGATGAACGGATCATGGAAATGGGTTGGAACCGGGCGCAAATTGCCACCATTGTCCGGGCCCTTGGTGACGGGGTTTGGCTGGGGGAATATTTTGATGGCAGTAACCGGCTTGATATTCTTCTAAAAGCACAATCCCCCGGCAGCCCGGAATCCTTGGCCGGAACCCCGGTGGTGACCCCGTCCGGACAGGTGGTTCCTTTAGGCTCGTTAGCGACTATCACCCGCGAGGTTGGACCCCAGGTAGTCAAAAGAGTGGGTGGACGGCGAACCCTAACCTTAAGTTTTACGCCACCGGATGGCATCGCGCTGGATGAGGTCATGGCGGTTTTGGAAAATGATATTGAACCGGCAATTCGGGCCACGCTACCTGCCGGGGCTGGGATTAGCTACGGCGGCAGTGCCGACAGTTTAAAAAGGGCGGTTAAATCGCTGGGCACAAATTTCATCATGGCGCTGGGGTTATTGTTTATGATTATGGCGGCGCTTTTTAAATCGCTTCGCGATTCTCTGCTGGTGGTCATTTCTATTCCGCTGGCCACCGTGGGCGGGGTCGCAGCGATTCAATTCTTAAATCTGTTTATGTTCCAGCCGATGGACCTTTTGACGATGATTGGTTTTATCATCTTGCTTGGCCTGGTGGTAAATAACGCGATTCTATTGGTCGTCCAAACGCGGCGTTCAGAAGCCGAAGGCATGACCAGGGCGGCGGCGGTACAAGAGGCCCTTCGGATCAGGATCAGGCCGATCCTGATGAGCACGATTACCAGCCTGGTTGGCATGTTACCACTGCTTTTGTTCCCCGGCGAGGGCAGTGTGGTTTACCGCGGAATGGCAGCAGTAATTGTTGGCGGGATGGCGGTTTCGACAATATTTACGCTTCTTTTATTGCCCACCCTTTTGCAATTAAGCGGGGCACTGTCTCTAAAGCGGGGAAGGGTCTTAGAGGTTGATAGGGCGCTAACCAAACCGGCCGCAGAGTAAACTTGGGAATGTAAAAGTGATTGGCTTTATTTTACATTCCGGTGAATTATAATTAGACTAACGCCCTTTCCGGGGTGAGTGCGGAGGCACAATGAAACTGACAAGACAAAGTCTAAGGAATCCCGCTGTTGTGGCGGTAATCGCAGCAGTGCTTTTGCTGATGGGGGTGGTGACGCTTTTCAAGTTGCCGGTGCAGTTGCTTCCCAATGTTGAAAAATCTTTCATAACCGTTTTTACGACCTGGCGCTCGGCTGCCCCAAGCGAGATAGAATCAGAAATTACCGACCAGCTTGAGAATGTCCTACAGGGGATTCCCGGCCTCGAGAAAATGACCTCAAATTCCTCGGCCGGGTTCAGCTTCGTCAGTCTGGAATTTGGCCTGGAAACCGAGCAAACGCAAAATCTGATTGAGGTTTTAAGCCGCATGAACCGGCTTCGCCCTTTGCCTGCAGATGCCGACCCACCGCAAGTTTTTCTGGGCAATTTTGGAGATGATTCCCAGGCGTTGATGTGGTTTTTCATTCAGGCCATGCCGGATGCCGAAGGTGATCCGATCGAACTTTATGAGTATTTTGAAAACGTTATTGTGCCGCAAATTGAGCAGATTCCCGGGGTCACCGGGTCGAACCTTTTTTCCAGCTGGGGCACCGGCCGGGAATTACAGATCATCATCGACCCCTATAAAGTTGCCGCTCTGGGGATAGATTTAACCGAGGTGGCCACAAGGGCCGCGCGGTCCTCGGATATTTCAGGGGGTTTTCTGGATGTTGGCAGGCGCCAGTATGCGCTTAGATTTAAGGGCAAGTTTGAGGCCGCCACGCTAAAGGACCTGGTGGTTGCCTACCGCGATGGCCAGCCGATTTATTTGTCCGAAGTGGCAACCATAAATGTTGGCCCCGGAAGGCCGTCAGGGGTGATTTATCAAAATGGCAATCTGGCCTTTGCCTTTCAGCTCTTAAAGGACAAAGACACCAATGTGCTGGCGACCTTGAAGCAGGTTAAAGCCAAGGCTAATGAGCTGAATGAAACCATTTTGAAGGACAAAGGGCTTTTTATGGCCCGCTCCTATGACCCTTCGGTCTTTATAAATAGAGCGATTAATCTGCTTTCCGGCAACCTGATTATCGGCCTGATGGCGGCGGTGATTATTCTGTGGCTTTTCCTGCGCGAGAAAAAGGCAGTCGCGATTATTACCCTCTCGGTTCCAATTTCGTTGATGACAACAATCATTGTCCTCGGCCTTCTGGGCCGAAGTATTAATGTCATCACGCTGGCGGGCCTGGCGTTTGCCACCGGCATGATCATGGACGCGGCGATTGTGGTCATGGAGAATATTGTCCGGCTTCGGGAAAAAAGGGTCAATAAGGATGAAGCCAGCGACAAAGGGGCAACCCAGGTTTGGGGCGCGCTTTTGGCCTCAACCGCAACCACGGTTATTATTTTTCTACCGGTGATGTTTCTGGAAGATGTCGAGGGCCAGCTTTTCACCGACCTTGCTGTAACCATTGCGCTAAGCGTTACCGTTTCGCTGATCACCGCGATGACAATTTTGCCGGCTGCCTCTGCCCGGTTTTTGAAAAAACTTCCCAACACCGACCATCACCAAAAAAACTGGGACAATTTATCCAATTCTCTTATTCGGTTGACCAACACCAATATTAAACGGGCCAGCTGGATCGGCGGCCTAATGGCGGTTTCCATTAGCATCACGCTTTACCTGATGCCCAACATGGATTACCTGCCGACCCTGAAAGATGAACGGGTTGATGCTTTCTTCCTGGCCCCGCCCGGGGTTACCCACAAGGCGCTTGATGAAGAGCTTGCCAAACCTATTTTGGAGCGGATGCAGCCTTATCTGGACGGCGAAAAAGAACCCAAGGTGAAGAACTATTATTTTGCCTCGTTCGGCTCTGCCTTTGTCTTTATGGGCGCCCGGGTAGAGGATGAAAATAATGTTGGTGAGCTGGAAAGGTTGATGCGGGAAGAAATTACCGTGGGTTTCCCGGATACCCATGCCTTTGTTCAGCGCGCCAATCTTTTTGGCGGTTTCAGTTCTTCGGGCAGTATTTTGCTCCACATGCAGTCAGCCGACCAGGAAGCGCTTAAGGAAGCCGCCATAGAGGGCATGGCGCTTTTAAACGAAAGATTCCCGGGTGCCAATGTCAATGCCCAGCCCAACCCCTATAGCAATGCACCGGAAATTCAGTTGATACCCAATGACCGGCACATAACAGATGTGGGCTGGACCAGGCAAAGCTTGGGAAGTGTTATTCAAATTTTAGGGGATGGGCTATGGCTTGGCGAACACTTTGACGGCGAACGGCGGATGGATATTATTTTAAAATCCGAAACCTCGCCAGACCCTGAGACCATTGTATCAATTCCAGTTGCTACCCCGCAGGCAGGAACGGTAACGCTTGGCAATCTGGTAGATTTCAAGCGTGTTGCCGGGCCCCAGCAAATAACCCGTGTTGATGGTCGGCGAACCACAACGCTAGTCTTTAACCCGCCCGAAGGTTTGTCGCTTGAGGAAGCCCTGGTGGTTCTTCAAAATGAAGTAGAGCCCCAGCTTAGGGCAATGCTGCCAGCCGATGGCACGATTATTTACGGTGGCAGTGCCGATGATTTGGGCCGTGCTGTCGGCACCCTGGGGAGTAATTTTCTGTTGGCCTTTTTCCTGCTGTTTATGATAATGGCGGCGTTGTTCAGGTCTCTTAAAGATTCATTCCTGGTGATAATTTCGATCCCGTTGGCGACGGTCGGCGGCGTGGTTGCGCTTTGGATTTTGAATAAGGTATCATTTCAACCCTTAGACCTGTTGGGCATGATCGGTTTTGTTATTCTGCTCGGTCTGGTGGTCAACAACGCCATCCTTCTGGTGGTTCAGGCGCGGGCCAGTGAAAAACAAGGGCTGATCCGCACCGAAGCGGTAAGGGAAGCGTTGCGTCGACGCTTGCGCCCCATCTTCATGAGTACCCTGACAAGCATTTTCGGAATGATGCCGCTTTTGTTGTTCCCGGGCGAGGGCAGCGTCATATACCGCGGCATGGCAGCGGTCATTGTTGGCGGCATGAGCGTTTCGACAATCTTTACCCTTATTCTTCTTCCCAGCCTCCTGCAGTTGGAATTCAAAGGGTTGAAGGAAAGCATCATGAACCGCAATTGGACCGCCAAAAGCCCTGCTGAATAGCTTTTAGGGCCTTTAAAGCCGTTTCATCGCAAACTAAAAACATTCCATCGCTTTTAGGTTTTTTCTGACCTTTGCTCATTATATTGAGAAGGGTGAGCGATTGCTGATACGTAAAATATAAAAACAAAAGAATACTCGACAGGGGATAAGGATGAAATTAACCAAACAAAGTATTAAGAATCCTGCAACGGTGGCGGTTATAGGTGCTCTGGTTTTACTGCTGGGCGCGATTACGCTTTTTAAATTGCCGGTGCAATTGTTTCCCAATATTGAAACCCCGCAAATCACCATCGCGACCTTTTGGCGCGCTGCCGCTCCTTCCGAAATGGAGTCTGAAATAGCCAAGCCTATCGAAGAGGTTATGGCGGGCATCCCGGGGATGGAGGACATGTTTACCTTCACCAACCAGGGCAATGCTTTTATTAATATGGAATTCTCACTTGAAGCCGATATGGATCAAGTGATGCTTGAAGTTATCAGTCGGCTTAATCGCTTACCGGCGATGCCAGCTGACAGTGAACCGCCCCAGGTAATGTTTGGCGGGTTTGGGGGGGCAAACGAATCCCTGATCTGGTATTTTGCACAAAACCTGCAAGGCGAAGAACGGCTGACCGTCGCCCAGGAACAGTTTTTGGACGATACTATTATTCCCCGGATTGAGGCCATTGAGGGTGTCTCCGGGGTAAACCTGCAACGCTATTCCAGCAACGGTGAACAATTACACATCGTATTTGATCCTTATATTGCCGCCGACCTGGGCATTGATTTGACCAGCATTGCTGGTCGCATTGGTCGCACCAGCGATGTTTCAGGCGGGATTATGGATGTTGGCAAGCGCCAATATACGCTGCGCTTTAAAGGCGGCTATGATCCCGAGCAATTGGCTGGCGTTATTTTAGAGTGGCGAAATGGTCAGCCGATCCGGCTTGGCGATATTGCAACCATTACCGTTGGCCCTGGCCGCCAAACCGGTTTTGGTTATCAGAACGGCCGTCCGGCAGTTGGCTTTCAGATCCTAAAAGCCTCTGGCGCAAATGTTTTAACCACGCTGGATCAAGTTAAAAGCACAATCGAGGGATTGAACCCAACGCTTTTGGCCGAAAACGGCATCCGCATGGATAAATCTTTTGACCCCTCGGTTTTTATTATGCGGGCGATTAATATGCTTTCCATTAATATGGGTGTCGGGATTTTGCTGGCGATTGGCATCCTTTGGTGGTTCCTCCGGCAAATGCGGGCGACGCTTTTGATTGCGCTGGCGATCCCGATCTCAATCTTTGCCACCTTTTTGGTTCTGGGCATGGCCGGGCGTTCCTTTAATGTGATTTCGCTGGCAGGGCTGGCCTTTGCCACGGGGATGGTTCTGGATGCTGCGATTGTGGTTCTGGAGAACATTGTCCGGCTCAGGGAAAACAAGGAAAACCAGAAAGAGGCCTGTGATAAAGGGGCGTCCCAGGTTTGGGGAGCGCTTTTGGCCTCTACCGCTACCACGGTCGCGATTTTTATTCCGGTGATGTTCATGAAAGACGTCGAGGGGCAATTGTTCTCTGACCTGGCCCTAACCATTGCCATCGGGGTTTCGGTCTCTTTGGTCGTTGCTGTTACCATCTTGCCGGCAGCCGCCAGCAAGTGGCTGACAAGGTTGCCTAAGGAAAGCACCCATAAGGAAATGTGGGAAAAACTCTCGCGCGGGATCGTAAAAATTACCGGAACCGGCCCCCGGCGTATCGCCTGGATTAGTGGCCTGATTACGGTGCCTGTTGTTATCACCTTTTTGATTATGCCCAGCCTCAACTATTTGCCGCCTGTGAAGCGCGATGCCATTGATGGGTTTTTCATGTTCCCATCAGGGATTAACGCCGAGACTATGGACGAAGAAGTGGCCAAGGTTGTGGTTGAGCGGCTTGACCCTTACCTGAAAGGTGAAAAAGAGCCCAAGCTTTTAAACTACTATCTTTTGACCTGGCCTGGGTCTGGTGGCGCAGGTGTTGGCATTCGTCCCGAAGACATGACCCGGATTGGTGAGCTTGAAAAGATTGTTAATGAAGAAATTCTGGCTGGTTTCCCGGACGTCATGGCTTTCGCCCAGCAGGGCAACCTGTTCGGTGGCTTTGGTGGCAGTGACAGTATTCAAATTCGCCTCCAGTCGGCTGATCTTGAAGCAACGCGGGAAGCTGCGGTTCAGGGCATGCAATTAATTCAGGCGCGTTTTCCTGAGGGGCGGGTTCAACCTAACCCGGATCCTAATGTGGTTACGCCTGAGCTGCATATCACCCCAAATGACGAACGGATTAACGAGATTGGGTGGAACCGCCAGCAAATCTCCCAAGTGGTTCAAGCGCTTGGCAACGGGGTTTGGCTCGGTGAACATTTTGATGGTGAAAACCGGCTCGACATGCTGCTGCGCTCCACGCTTTGGGACAGCCCTGAAGACCTGGAAAGCATCCCGCTTGCAACCCCATCAGGGGCGGTTGTTCCCCTAAGTAATCTGGTCACCGTGGAACGCTCTGTAGGCCCAACCGGGATCATGCGGATCAACGGTCGCAGAACCTATAACCTGAACTTTAACCCGCCTGCCGATGTCCCTTTGGAAGAGGCATTGGCCATTCTTAAGACCGAGATTGAACCCCAGCTTCGGGCCTTGCTGCCCGCTGACGGCTCGATTGCTTACGGCGGCAGCGCCGATGCGCTGGACCGGGCAGTAAAATCTCTCGGGCTCAATTTTGTCCTGGCGCTGGGCTTGCTGTTCCTGATTATGGCAGCCCTGTTCAAATCCATGAAAGATGCCCTTCTGGTGCTGATCTCAATTCCATTGGCAACCGTGGGCGGCATTGCAGCGATCCGGATTTTAGACTTGATTTCGTTTCAGCCGATGGACCTTTTAACGATGATCGGGTTTATTATTTTGCTGGGCCTGGTGGTCAATAACGCCATCCTTCTGGTGGTTCAAACCAGAGCCGGCCAGCGCGGTGGCCTGACAGTTTCTGAAGCGGTCAGAAATGCTCTTAGATTAAGGCTAAGGCCCATTTTCATGAGCACGCTGACGAGCCTTTTCGGCATGATGCCGCTTCTGTTGTTCCCAGGGGTTGGCAGCGTTATCTACCGGGGAATGGCCGCGGCCATCGTTGGTGGGATGAGCGTTTCGACGGTTTTCACCCTGATTTTGCTTCCCAGTTTATTACAGCTGGAAAGCAAAGATTTCAAACAGCTTGCGATGAGACTTTTTGGACGCTCAGAGGCCGCCAGTGGCCAGGCAGCGGAATAAAAGTGGTATTTTAAGCGCTTAAGACTTACATAGAACAAAGAAGAGAGAACCATGAAAACGAACCTTTTAAAAATTATTCTGATCGGGCTATTTGCCGTGGTCAGTTTCAATGCCCAGGCTTATCAAGAGGGCCCACCACCAGCCCAGGTAGTTACGGTGCCGATTGAAATGCGCATGCTATCCCCGCAGGTGCAGGTTCCAGGCACTGTGGTGAGTAAAAATGATGCCCGGATTTCTGCGGAAATTACAGGTCGGATTACCTGGATTTCCGAGGTTGGTGATACTTTCAAAAAAGGCCAGGTTATTGCCCGGATTGACAATACCTTTTACAAAAACGAGGTGCGCCGTCTTGAGGCTGACCTTTTGCAAAAAACCCAAAACCTGGCCCGGATTGAGGAATTGGCTGCGTCGCAATTCTCATCCGCCAGTACTTTGCAGCAAGCGATCGCCGACAAGGAAATGGCTACAGCGATTCTGGATCAGGCCAAGTACAATCTTGAGCGCACCCAGATCCGCGCGCCTTTCACCGGCGTTGTTGTTGAGCGCATCGGCCAGGTTGGCGAATTCGCCTCAACTGGGCTCCAGGTTCTTCGTTTCGTGGATACCGAAAACATGGAAGTCAGTGCGCGGGTTCCGATCTCAAGCGCGCCTTTTCTTGAAGGTGTGGAAAGCGTTTTTGTCACTGAAAATTTAGAAGGCCAGCTTTTGACGTTACGCTCGGTCGTCCCGGTTGGTGATGAGCGCTCAAGGATGATGGAAATTCGTGTGGCTTTGCCAAAAGGCACCTGGGTTGTAGGCACCGCGGTTAAGGTTGACGTTCCCTCAGGGCCAGCCCGTGAAGTCTTGGCAGTTCCCAGAGACGCCTTAATCCTTAGAACCAACAGCATCTTCCTTTTCACCATAGACGGTGAAGACAACGCCAAACGGATTTCGGTCAGATTAGGGGCCGCAAGCGGAGATTACGTTGAAGTTATTGGCGATGTCACAGAGGGCAGCCAGGTCGTTGTCCGGGGCGGTGAGCGTCTCCGCGAAGGCCAAAAGGTTGCGATAGCGGATAATACCTAGTAGCTTTTCAAAGAAAGCTAACGAATGGTCGGCTTTTAAAGGCCGGCCATTATCGGTTTAAGGGCTCATGGATAAATTTGAAGTTGAAAAACAAGGAGAAGCTGGTTCCGCTCCGGAGCCAGAAGTTCCTAATTTATTCAGCTCGGGGTTTTTTAAAAATAAAAACCGGGCGTTCTGGATTTTGCAAACCTTGGGCTGGTTGGGGTATGGGTTCCTTCGTCTGTTTAATGGCTGGTTTCATGATCAAAGTTACGAGTATTGGAAGCCTTCAGCCATTGCCATGGTCACCGGGTTTGCTCTAACGCTAATTTTTCGGCCAATTCTAAAGAATGTCAGCACCAGGCCGGTTCCCTCGGTCATTTTTACGGTCATGGGGGTTTCGGTTTTCTTTGCCTTGATTTTTTCTGCCATTGAAACCTATGGCCACGTTATGACGTATCAACCGGGGTGGAGCCCCAAAGGCCTTGAGCTATTTGGCAATGCCATGATCAATGTTTACGTTTTAATCTCGTGGGCAACGTTATACCTGATTATCAATTATTCGCTGATGATCCAGAATGAGCGGGAAA
>JAZFRG010000039.1:0-4210 GCA_036445535.1 Sphingomonadales bacterium | reverse complement strand
TGTTGGAATGCCCCGCTCAGGTACAAGTTTGACCGACCAGATTTTTGCCACCCACTCAGATTGTTTTGGCGGCGATGAGCTGCAATATTTTACAAAATACCTGAACCGAATGACGTCTACTCTCGAGGGCGAAAAAGGCATTTTGGGGTACACGGATTTAAAAATGGAACACCTTGAACAGGTCAGCACCCTTTATCAAAGGAGGGTTCAAACGCTATCACCCGGAAGCCATTATATATCAGATAAAATGCCGTGGAATTATCAGGTTCTGGGGATGATTTCGAAAGTCTTGCCTTGGGCTAAAATTATTCATATCCACCGCGACCCGCTTGATTGTGGACTTTCGTGTTACCGGAACCCCCTTCCCAACAATCTGGAATTTACCTGCGACATGGAGGATTATGCTTTTTACCGGGCGAAGTATCAGGAATTAATGGATTTCTGGCAGAAAACAATTCCAGAGAGATTTATAAACCTTTCTTACGAGGAATTGGTTGATAACCCAGAAAAGGAACTCCGCAGGGTTCTGGATTACTGCGGGCTGCCCTGGGAAGATGAGCTCCTGAATTTCCACAAAACCAAACGTCAAGTTAGGACAATCAGTTCAGACCAGGTCAACAAGCCCCTCAATAAATCTTCCATTGGCCGGGCTATGAAATATGAAAAAGAACTGGCACCGATGATTTCAGCGCTAGAAAAATATGGACTTATCCCAAGATAACCATCAAGCAAAGTTGAAAAATCAATGGAAATCCAATCTGAAATTAATCGCGCCCAAGATTTGGAAAACGATGGAAAACCGCAAGAGGCCAGCGAGGTTTATCGACAAATTCTAAATTTTTCACCCAACAACAAAGAGGCCCTTCATCAATTTGGCCTTTTTCACCTTCGCCACAGCCATCCTGACCAGGCCTGGCAGCTGCTCATTAAATCCCTTGAGGTCGATTCTTCACAATTCCAGGTTTGGTTAGATTTAACTGGGTTGTTTTTCCAGATAGGAGATTTCCAAAGTGCCCGCCAGGCGGTTAATAATGCTTATCGCTTGAACCCTGAGTTTGCTGCTTGTCATTATTGGTTGGGGGCGCTGAATGTGGTTAATGGTAAAATCGATGAAGCAATGGAAAATTTTGAAACGACAATTCGTTTAGACCCTTATTATTTAACCGCTTACAAAGAAATTTTAACCAGGCGGCCTGAGCCCCCTGAAGCAAAAAAAATAAAAGCTTTAGAAAGCTTTTTAAAAGAAAAAAATTTTTCCACTGAAAACCAGGCCCTCATTCACGGCACCCTTGCTGGAATTTACGAAAATGCAAATAATACCGAAAGATACTTTTTCCATTTAAACCGGGCCAACAAACTCCAAAGAAGTCAATTCGGCGAATGGCGGAAACAGATAGTTAAAAATTTTGAGGGGGTTATGGCTCCTGAAATGAAAGAATTTTTTGGAACCAAACCCATCCAGGATGAAGGCGACTTTATCCCCATTTTTATTGTCAGCCTGCCAAGGTCCGGCTCAACCCTGGTGGAGCAAATTCTCTCTTCCCATCCAAAGGTGGCTGGGGGCGGCGAAATGCCCTTTTTCCCAAACCTTATGGATGATTTACTTTTTACCAAAACCGGGTCAACCGACCCCGGCGGGTTTAAAGATTTACCCGAAGCTTCCTTAAAAAAACTTTCAGAAATTTATCTGAAAAAGGTTAGAAAATTGGCCGGTCCTGAACCATATATTACGGATAAATGGCCGTGGAATTTTGTTTTTGCAGGGCACATCAAGAAGATTTTGCCAAAGGCCAAGGTCATTCATATTTCCAGAGACCCTTTGGACTGTGGGTATTCAATTTATAAACATTTCTTTTTAAACCCCATGCCCAACCTTTGTGACCACGAAGATTATGCCTGGTATCGCGCTCAGTATGAAAAGGTAATGGAATTTTGGGACGGGACCCTGCCAGGCTTTATTCATAATATAAGTTATGAAAAACTGGTCGAAAACCCTGAAAAAGAAATCAGGGCACTCCTGGAATTTTGCGGGCTTGATTGGGACCCGGTGGTGTTGGACTTTCATAAAAACCAACGAAGCGTAGGCACCCTTAGCATGGCCCAGGTTAAAGAGCCGATTAACCGAAAGGGCATCGGTGCCGCCAAAAAATACCAAAATCACCTGGAAGAGCTGGTTTCTTCCTTGAAAAAATATGACCTAATTTAGGAAAAAGAGGGCATTTTTCTTGTTTTAAAGCCCGGTTAATTTATAACCCCTGGAAATTAAAAGAAAAACTGCCGATGGGACGCCAAGGTTAATGGATCTGAAACCACAGTTGGAAAAAGCACAAAATTTTCTCGTCCAGGAAAATTACCGGGATGCGATGGCAATTTATCAGGAAATTTTGACGGCC
This sequence comes from Sphingomonadales bacterium, assembly GCA_036445535.1. Taxonomy (GTDB): domain Bacteria; phylum Pseudomonadota; class Alphaproteobacteria; order Sphingomonadales; family SMXR01; genus SMXR01. Next base: position 1,817 of record JAZFRG010000039.1, on the reverse strand, counting down.
AACCCCAAGCACGTAATCGCCCTTCAGGCCATGGGACAGATTGCCTATCAGGTTGCTAATTATGAAGCGGCCGAAGACTACTTCCAGCGCTCTTTAACCGAAAATGCATCGCAGTATAAAATCTGGATCATGTTGGGCGAAGTTTGCCTGAAAAACCGGAAATCAGAAAAAGCCGTTCAGGCTTATCGGAATGCAAAAACCGTCCAGCCGGGAACCAGTGAGGCGTATTTGCGCCTTGGCAATATTTTAAACATTAACGGCGACAATGATGAAGCTGCCGAGAATTTTGAAAAAGCCTTCTTGATGGATCGGAGCTCGCCCTCGGCATTCCGCCGCCTTTCTACAATAAAAACGGTTGAATTGGAGTCTGAGATCGCCAAAATGGCCAAGGACCGCCTGGCAGATGGCCTGGAAGACAAAAGCGGCCAGGCGCATATTCACTATGGCTTTGCCTATATTTATGAAAAGTTGGGCGATAAAAAAATGTTTTTTGAGCATTTGGTTGCCGCCAACCGGCTGCAAAGGGATTTGGCACCGCCTTGGCAAGCCATTTTTGAGCAAAATGCCATTGAAATTAAAAATAATTTTACCACTGAGACCCTGCAAAAGGGGCTGGGCGAGGAAACTAAATCCTTCACCCCAATTTTTATTTTTGGCATGCCCCGTTCCGGCACCACCCTTACCGAACAAATCATTGCCTCACACCCAAAAGTTTTTGGTGCCGATGAATTGGATATCCTGACCAGGTTTGTGGTTAATCAGGTGGCAATTTGGACCCAAACGCCTTTGCTGGGTGGAATTAATCAACTGGACACCCGGCAATTGCAGGAACTTTCTGTGATTTACCAGACCCGGATGCAGAAAATTGTCCCGGGATGGGATTTTATTACCGACAAATTCCTCGCCAATTATCTGGCCATTGGATTGATAAAACTGATTATGCCCTGGTCCAAGGTAATAAACCTAAAACGCCATCCGATGGATATTGCCCTTTCAATATATCGAAATTTTTTCCTCGATACCCTACCCTTTTGTTTTGACCTTGAAGACCTGGCAAAATTCTATTGCCTGTACCGCAGCATGATGGATTTTTGGGAGGAATTAATCCCCGGCTTTGTCTACCACGTCAGTTACGAAAGGCTGGTTGAGAATTACGAACCGGAAGCAAGAAGGTTGATCGAATATTGCGGCTTGCCCTGGGATGACGCCTGCCTTGAGCCCCATAAGAACAAGCGGGCTGTGATGACCTTGAGCCAGGATCAGGTTAGAAAGCCTATTTACAGCTCAAGCATCGGCAAATGGAAGGAATTTGAGGATTACTTGGAGCCGTTCCGGGCGGCTTGCCAGAAATATGGCTATAACGTGGACGATTATGATGGACGTTAATCAAAAGCTGGCCGAGGCCCTCGACGCCTTCAGGAATGGCGATTTTTCACTGGCCCGGGACTTTGCCGGGGCCATCCAGCGCAAGCACCCTGGCGAGCCGGGTTCGCTTCGAATATTGGGCCAAATTGATTATCTGGAGGGCAATATTGAGGGGGCGGTCACAGCTCTTTGCGCTTCTTTGAAAACCAAGCCGGATCAATATTCGATCTGGGTCAAGCTTGGCAATGCCTACACCGACCTAGGGGATTTTTCGAAATCCGAAGCAGCCTATACCAGCGCCCTTGAGTATTCAAAAGACCCCCATCTTGGCCTTTTAGGCCGCGCCCAAACAAGAGCTCTTATGGGCAAGCTGGAAGAGGCCTGGAGTGATCTGGATCAGGTGGTTATCTCCAATCCTTCCCTGGGTCAAACCTACCGCCTGATGATCAAAC
>JAZFRG010000038.1:0-2223 GCA_036445535.1 Sphingomonadales bacterium | reverse complement strand
AAGGTTATTTATACCTTTTAAGCCGGCGCGGGGTTACGGGTGTTGAAACCGAGGCTGGCCTTCCCAGTGAGACTTTAATGGAAAATTTAAAAGTCTTAGGTGCGGCACCGTCCGTGCTCGGGTTTGGGATTTCTTCGCCGGCACAGGTTAGGGCAGCAATTTCGGCCGGGTGCAGCGGTGCAATTTCAGGGTCCGCAGTTGTGAAAATAATTGAAGACATTGTTAATGGCGCTTCGGGCGTTGAAGAATTGCACAAATTTATTGCCGCCATGAAAGCGTCAACTCTAAAGGCTTAAATTAAATTCCAGGGGCGCCCTCTTTACATTAAAACAGGGACCATGTGATAACTTGGCCATGGAAAACACCACACCTTTAGGCAAGCGGCTGACAATCCTGATCGGGATTTTCCTTTTTATTCTTTTAACCGGGGTCGGTTCGATGCACCTGTGGGGCGGAACCACCGGCGATTTATCAAGGGATTTTTACCTGGTTCTTGGCCTTTTCGGGGTTGAAGGGGATTGGGTTTTCGAAGCTCCTTCAAATTCATACCTTAAAGTTCTGGTTTTTATTGCCCCTTTATTAACGCTGCTTGGGATTATTGAACTTTTTACCAGGAAACTTGTTGCTCGTTGTTTGCAAGGCTGGACCCTTATGTTTATCCGAAACCATGTAGTGATACTGGGCCTAACTGAAGAAAGTTATCTGCTGGTAAAATCCCTAAGAAAAAGTAGAAAAAAAAGAGAGGTTGTGGTCATTGACCATAAACCTGACCCAATTTTAGCCCTGAAGTGTAGAAAATTAGCCGTTCCAGTTATTGACCGGAACCCGACCACCCAAGGTGCTTTAACCCGGGCAAAAATTTTCCGGGCGAGTTTGGCGGTTTCATTTGTTTCCAAAACCCCCGAGGCAATCTCCATGGTTTTTTCTGTCGACAGTGTGCTTAGAAAAGAGGGCAAGCGCGCGCTTGATTTATGGCTTAATTTTGAAGACCCTGAATTTGGCAGACGTCTTGGGGATTACTTAAAATTTGCCAACCTTTCAAACTGTGTTCACCCACGGTTTTTCAATTTGAACGAAGTGGCCGCGCGGCGGCTGGTGCGCCAACACCCGCCTGATCTTTATGCCGATGTCTTGGGCCACAAACAGCTTCATTTGGCGGTTTATGGGTTTGGGAATTTTGCCTTTGAAGTAATTGAGGAAATGCTCCTTCAAACTTCCAGCTCTTTTTCAGGGAAGCCCAAGGTTAGTATTTTATCGCCGACCCCGAAGGAGGATAGGGACCTGCTTTTTGCCCTGTGCCCGCAAATTGCCAAGGTGGCGGATATTTCGTTCGGTGAACTACAGTTTTATTCAACCGGGCTTTCGCATAAGGATTATGAAAAAATTCCTGAAAAGGTAACTATGCATTTGGTTTGCCATGAACAGGCCGATACCAGTGCCGCCATTGCCTTGTCGCTCCGACAACTTTTGCTAAGTCCACCTCCAGAACAGGAATCGATAAGCTCTAAAAGGTTGAACGCACCAATTTTTGCAAGACTTTCAAAGAGCAAGGGCATTGCCCAACTTCTGGAATCGCACTTTATAGAAAATGGCACCGGGGAAGAGGACAATAAACGGGGCGATATCCCCGACGGAATTTTTGCCTTTGGCATGTTGGAGGATTTGCTGACGGTTGATCAGGACAATGCAATGGTGCCCACTGTGATTGATACGGCCAGGGAAAAAGCCGCTAAATACCTTCATTTCAGCTATGTTTATGACCTAGAAACCTTGAAAAAAATGTTTGAGGGCGTGGAAATTGGCAACGTTGAAGTGACCCGAGATTGGGAAGAATTGGGACCGATTTTCCGGGAATCCTGCCGGCAGGAGGCTGACCATATCTGGGCTAAGGCACGCCTTATTCGTCACCGCCTAATGGCCAAGACAAAAGCTCAAAGGGGCACCAGTGATCTTACCAGGGAAGAGAAAAAAACCATCGCTATTGCCGAACATGCCCGTTGTTTAACCGAACGCCGTTTGTCGGGGTGGGTGTATCATGAAAAGCGGGTTGATGAGGCCAAACGCCACAACCTTTTGCGCCCTTGGGAGGAATTATCGGAAGCCGAGGCCAAGATAGATTTAAACCTGGCAGAACGAATTAATGCTGCAGCTGATCATGCCGGGCTGATTTTAAAGCGAGAGCTTGTCATAGGCGTGGTTGGTCATCGGTTTTCCCAAGGGCGG
>JAZFRG010000037.1:0-6677 GCA_036445535.1 Sphingomonadales bacterium | reverse complement strand
CAGGACCAGGGTCCAAAACCTGAAAAACATAAACTACTCCTCGTCATCACTCCATTCTGTGCAAATCGCCCGGCTGTTTGGAAATTTATCCCAATCGGTCAAAACGCAGTAAGATAGCTTGCCATCGGAATCCCTGGCCCGCCAGACCGACCCAGCTTCATTATTAAAGCCAAAATGATAGGTTTCAAAGCCGCCCATTAAATCTTTGGCCAATAGATAACCAAAGCCAAGGAAGAGTAAAAAAATCAAAGGATTAATTTTTGTTGTTTTTTGTGCCACGTTTCTCTCCCCGTTCAGGCCAAATTTGAATGTTCGCCTATCCTAACCAGAAGACCACTTCCTTGGCAAGTATCCGCAGAGTGTAAAGGAACAAAAATAGCAAGAAAACCCACGCCAAGGGGGCCCCCTTCCTGTAAGGCAAACAAGGCTTTTTTTCAAGATTAGGAGGTCAAGATGAACCGCTTTATCAAACCCCAGATCATTGCCATCGCCTTTTTATCTCTTGGCCTGTGTGGGCCGGCAAGGGCGGGGGGTGCTTCGCCCGCCGCGCCAGAAAATGATGCAATTTTTCAGTCTTTTGTTGGCCATTGGGTTTCAAATGAACCTGCCTTTGGTTTGGCAGCGGAAACCACCATGGTTTGGGCGCCAACTCTGGGCGGGAAATTTTATCGGATTGATTACCGGATTGAGATGCACGCCCCGTCCGGGGAAATTTCAGTTTTTGAGGGCATTGGGTTTTACCCGGCCGGGCAAGGTAAAACCTTTAGGGCCTTTTGGGCCGATAATACCGGCGACCTCCATCCCGTCAGCGCCGAGCGGGAAGGCAAGGTCCTGACCGTTATTTGGGGAAGGCCGGAAACCGAGCTGGGGCGCACCCGGTATGAACTCAAAAGTCCTGATCAAATGAAGGTCGCCGACTGGGTATTGACCCCGGACGGGTGGCACCAGTTCACCCAAAAAAATCTAACCCGCTCAGGGGATTAGGTTTTTGGGGTTTTTGATAAGCTCCCGGGCAAGCAAAATAAAACTTGACCCAAGAACTGCATTCTTTTTGGTAATGATAAAAAAGAAGATGAAAAAAAGTGGGTCTTAAGCCTTAGAAGGAATACACAATTCGTTCTGATTTTCAGTTCTTTGGGTAATGCCGTGGTCTGGATCAAACAACTTCGTTCTTGTTTTTCCCAAGGCGAAGTTTGGTTTTAATCCATTTCCAAATCTTTTTCCGGCTTTCAAAAACACTAATACCAAAAACCACAGCCACGGCCCAAAAAAGAATCTCTGTGACAACCGCAGCTACGGTGACCAAGATAATAAAAATGGTTTTTTCAACGCCTATTGCTAAGCCAACGCCCAAACCAATCCATGAGGCTAAGGTAGCCCCGATTGCGGTATATAAAATAATTTTCTTATATTTCATTCCTGTTCCCCTTGATTTGTATTGCCACAGATAGTTGAAATGGGAATTCAAAATCCTTCTATCAAGTGCCTGGACAATTTATTTAGGGGATGGGTTTTAGGAAAGGTGGTGCCCAGGGGCGGAATTGAACCACCGACACGCGGATTTTCAGTCCGCTGCTCTACCAACTGAGCTACCTGGGCATTACAGAAAAGCTTGCGCCTTATAGGAAGATTCAAAAGCCCTGTCCACACCGAAGTGATTGTTCCGGGGCGTTTTTATTCCTGCCCTTCCTCACCATCCCCCGGGCGCTCGCGGGTCGGGATGCGATAGGTTTCACCAAGCCATTTACCGAGGTCGATATCGGCGCACCTTTTAGAGCAAAACGGGCGGAACGGGTCCGCTTCCGGCTTTTTACAAATCGGACAAGGTTTAGTCATGTTGCAAAATGCTCCAAAAGGGTTTTTAAATTTTGTCCGCGGCGGGCGCGCTTGATGGTCAGAATTCCAAAGCGGTTAATCCCAGTGGTCTCGACCGGCAAATTATCTTTATTGAGTTCACTCCTTAGCGCCCCGGTTACCTTTTCCCGGTCCTCAGGCGTGCGCATGTCGATAAAATCGACGGTGACCAGTCCAAACAGGTTTTGAAAGCGGACCTCGCGGGCGATTACCAAAGTGGCCTCCAGATTGGTACTTAGATGCAGCGCGCCGGGCGACGTGCCTTTGCGACCAGCCCCGGAATTGACATCAATCACGGTCATGGCTGCGGTTTCCTCAATCCGGATATCGCCGCCTGACGGCAGCGGGACAACCCCCGAGGTTACCCCCTCAAGCCGCTCTTCCACCCCGAAGGCATCCATTATCTTGCCCTCATCAAAACGGGCGACCTTGCCCTTAAGATCGGGCCATTTTTGGTCTGCGATTTTTTTGGCAGCAAGAAAAGCCACCGAGCCCTCGACCAGAATTTCATCAACGTGGGGCGGTGCGAAGTCACGCAAAATTTGCTCCATGGGGTCAGGGGCGGGCATTACCAATCCTGGTTCCTGATCGCTCCCCTCCAGCGTTTCCCACATTGCCTGCTGCTTTTCAATCTCAGCCTGGACCAGGTCTTTGGGGGCATTTGCGGCGGCTGAGCGAATAATAAGGGCATTGCCATTGTGGCTCTCTTCCAAAAGCTCTTCAAGGGCTTGGCGTTTTTCGCCCTCAGCAATACTTCTGGCCACCGTAGCCTTGCCCTTGAGATGGCCGCTCAAAGCATAGCGCCCGGCGATCATCGGGTTGGCGGTTGCCAGCGGCAATTTGTCGTGGTCGGTCGATGGCGCAACAATTTTCACCAGAATTTTTTCACCCTCATGAACAAGCCCTGAAATGTTGGCGCTTAGCTTGCTTTTTAGGGCCTTGGCCTGGCGGTAGGGCAGGAAAGCGTCCCCGGCATCGCCCAGGTCCAGAAAGGCAGCGTTTATTTTGGGGTCAACCCTTTTCACCCGGGCCAGATAAATGGCGCCGGTGGCATCGCCGGCCTTTGGGATGACGCTAAAGGAAACCGCGATATCGTCTTCCAGGATGGCGGCGCGATAGGTGTCCTCTCCCGCCTCTATAAGGGTTTTTATGGTCATGGTTTGACCTCTTTATAGCCCAAACCATTTAACAGGCACCAGGTTTCATAAAGTGGCAGGCCAACAACATTGGAATAGGAACCGTTCAACGATTTTATAAACGCCCCGGCTTTGCCCTGAACGGCATAACCCCCTGCCTTGCCCTGCCATTCGCCGCTTTCAAGATACCAAATAATCTCCTCCGCGCTGAGCCGCTTGAAGCTGACCGTTGTGGTCACTGTTTTCTGGCCCAATTTACCTTCGGCATTTATGACCACAACAGAAGTAAGGACGCGGTGCCGTTTGCTCGAAAGAATCTTAAGAAATTTTTCAGCCTCAAAGGCATCTTTTGGCTTGCCGATAATCCGGGCACCAAGCGTGACGATGGTGTCGGCCGCCAGAACAATTTTGCCCTTGTGGGCTTTTGCCGAGGCTTGGGCTTTCTCGAGGGCGAGACGTTTGACATGAGTCAAAGGCTTTTCACCCTTAAGCGTGGTTTCATCAATATCTGTCGGCGCGACTAGGTCCGGGGTAATACCGATTTGCTCCAAAAGCTGAAGCCGCCGCGGTGAAGCCGAGGCGAGGATAAGTTCAGGTTGGTTTTTCTGAGGCAATTTCCAGTCCTATTAAAAGAGCCAGAAATTATTTGAAACGGTAGGTAATCCGGCCCTTCGAGAGATCGTACGGTGTCAGTTCAACCAGTACTTCATCGCCCGCCAGAACCCGAATACGGTTTTTGCGCATTTTGCCTGCGGTGTGGCCTAGAATTTCGTGATCATTTTCCAGCTTTACCCGAAACATGGCGTTCGGTAACAGCTCGGTTATGATGCCGCGCATTTCCAGAATTTCTTCCTTTGCCATTCAAACTCCTTATTTTGGCTTTGGTGCCCCTTCATGATCGAAGACGCCTCTAATATCAAGGATTTTTAGGGAAAAACAACAAGTTTTGTTAACTTTTTAGGGGGCCTATTGTATTCAGGCGACAGGGTGATCGGGCTTCAAATTAGTCGACCAGCTGCCGGTCAGGTCCTCCAGGTATACCTCAATAACCTCAACAGAAAGCCGGATAGCGCCATCACCAGAGAAAATCAGGATGATACAAAAACCATTGTCATCTTTTTCAATATCCATCGTTAAAAGCGACAGCATCAGGTCTTTCTTCTCAATCGGGATGTTTTTGATCCGGGCCCCAAGAACCCCTTCAAAACGAAGCCCGGCACGGGCTCGGGCATGACTTTTGGGGCGCTCTGGTTTTTCCCCGGTAGCGTCCTCTGCCTCCCAAACGAACCTGTTGGCAACAAAGGCAAAGCGGTGGTTCTTGGCTTGATAAACCATGCCATCAACCCGAAACAGGGCGTCTTGCAATAAAGAGGAAATAACCTCAAAGTCTTTTTGGTTCTCAGCTTTAATTTTCAAAAGTTCTGGCATTCCTACCCCGATACCCGTTTTATATCTGCCCCGACGGCATTTAACTTTTCTTCTAAATGTTCATAACCCCGGTCCAAATGATAAACCCTGCTTAATACGGTTTCCCCTTCAGCCGCAAGACCAGCCAGAACCAGACACATACTTGCCCGAAGATCCGTGGCCATCACCGGGGCCCCTGTTAATTTTGAAACCCCATGGATAGTCGCAACCCCGCCCTCGGTTTCAATGTGGGCACCCATTCGGTTCAATTCGGGCACGTGCATGAAGCGGTTTTCAAAAATCGTCTCGGAAATTTTTGAAGTTCCAACCGCCAGCGATAGTAACGCCATAAACTGGGCCTGCATATCGGTGGCAAACCCGGGGAAGGGCTTGGTGGTAATTTCCATGGGCTTGGGCCGGCCTTGGCCATTATGAACCAAAAGTCCGCCGTCCATTTCTTCAACCGTTCCACCGGCGCTTAAAAAAGCAGGAAGAACATCGCCCAAAAGGTCGGCGCTGGCATTTTTCAAAAAAAGCTCGCCGCCAGTAATCAAGGCTGCAACCGCGTAGGACCCGGTTTCAATCCGGTCGGGCAAAACCGGGTGGCTGGCCCCGGTTAATTCAGAGACCCCCTCAATTTCTATCCGCTTGGTCCCGGCCCCGGTTATTTTTGCCCCCATAGCATTCAGGCAATTGGCCAGGTCTGTGATCTCCGGCTCTCTAGCGGCATTCTCTAAAATTGTTGTGCCATTTGCCAGGCTGGCCGCCATCACCATATTTTCGGTGGCCCCAACCGAGACAAACGGGAAGCTGTAAGTGGCCCCCTTTAGGCCCCCTTCTGGGGCTTTGGCCTCGACATACCCTTCTTCCAAAGTAATCTTGGCGCCCATCGCCTCAAAGCCGGACAAGTGCAAGTCCACTGGGCGATTACCAATTGCACAGCCCCCGGGAAGCGAAATCTTCCCCCTCCCAAAGCGGGCCAACAGCGGCCCCAAAACCAGTATCGAGGCGCGCATTTTCCGGACCATATCGTAAGGCGCTACGACATCCTTTAAATCATTTGCTTGCAGCGACAGGGTGTGGCTGTCGGCGACATGGGTTTTATCAACCTTGACGCCAATGGTGATTAGCAGCTGGGAAAGCGTAAAAATATCCGCCAGATCAGGAACGTTTAAAAGTTCCAGCTTTTCCGCCGTTAACAGGCTTGCACACATTAAGGGTAATGTGGCATTTTTCGCACCCGAAATCCGGATGGTTCCGGATAAGCGTTTTCCGCCGTTTATGATCAAACTGTCCATTTAAATTCCTTTGCCTGAAAAAAGCATAACCTTCCAGGCAATTAAGGCTTCTTTTAGGGGGTGGTTTGGCAAAATCAAGGTTTAAAGCTTTGGCAGGGTAACACCCTTTTGACCCATGTATTTCCCGGCCCTGTCGGCATACGAGGTTTCGCAGGGCTCATTACCCTTTAAAAACAGGAACTGGCAGGCACCTTCGTTGGCGTAAATTCTTGCCGGCAGAGGCGTGGTGTTGGAAAATTCCAGGGTCACATGGCCCTCCCACCCGGGCTCAAGCGGAGTGACATTGACGATTATCCCGCAGCGGGCATAGGTCGACTTGCCCAGACAAATCACCAGAATGTCGCGGGGGATGCGAAAGTATTCCACCGTTCTTGCCAGCGCAAATGAATTGGGCGGGATGACACACATTGGACCGGTGCGGTCAACAAAACTTTTTGGTGAAAAATTCTTGGGATCAACAATAGCCGAATCGACATTGGTGAAAATTTTGAATTCGTCCGAAACCCGGGCGTCGTAACCATAGGATGAAAGCCCGTAGGAGATTGTCCCCTCGCGCTTTTGGGTTTCGACAAAAGGCTCAATCATGCCATTTTTGGTGGCCTGTTCGCGGATCCATTTATCGGACATGATCGACATCGGGTTTCCTTAATCATTGAGCGGGTTCCGAGTAAATGTTTTAGGGAATTAAGGGCCCGGGGACAAGGGCCTACTTAGGGCTTTTCGGAGTCTTTTTTAAGCGCCGGTTTTGGCTGTTGTTTTCGCCTGGCAAGGTTTTGCCTAAGGGCATCGGAAAGCCTTTTTTGGCGGGCTTCTTCTGCGGCTATTTTTTTTGGGTTTTTTTGCCCGTTGCTCATCTCTGTCGGCCTTTGATTTCGGCCATCATTCCACAAAAAATTTTCCTTGACCAGAGGGGGCGGGACGATTAAGCCTTCCCCTGCTTTTAATCCACTCTTTGGCCGCGGTAGCTCAGGGGTAGAGCACC
>JAZFRG010000036.1:0-4284 GCA_036445535.1 Sphingomonadales bacterium | reverse complement strand
GGTCTCGTCAACCACGTTTCATCATTTAATTCAAGGCAATAATTATTCGTAAAACCGGGCAATTAAAAACTTCCCTGATTCCAAAGGGGGTTATCCAAAATTTTTCAGGAAACATGTTTTCGTTTTCAAAGTTTACGGCTATGGTGGGCTTAAGGGTAAAGGGGTTAAAAGCGCATAATTTATGGCTAAAGCTAAAACATCCAAAAGCAAAACACTTCCTGAGGCTGAGACGCGGTTAAGGGCCGCTCTTGAGCGCCTGGAGACGATCGTCAAAACCAAGAAAGCCAGCCATGCCGAGGCAGAAAAATTACGGCAGGATAATGCTGAGCTTGAGGGGGATTTTCAGGGCCTTAAGTCGGAATATTCCTCGCTTGAGAAATCTTTTCAAGATTTAAAGGAAACCGTGGCCAACATGTCGGCCAAGAAAAAAGCCGATAAAGGCTCTCCCGAACTTGGTGGGGGGGACTGGAAGGACGGCCAAATTGCCGATCCCGAAAACGAATTTTTGAAAAAAGAGCTTGAGCGCGTCCACAAGGAATACAAAACCATCGATCAGTCTTTTAGGGTGTTGCGCTCGCAATATAACGAATTGCAGAAAAGCTACGAAGACGCCCTGGACGGCGGCAGTGAGCAGGAAGACTTGCTGCTAGCCGCTGCCCACACCCCGGAACCCGAAGCCAAACCAGATAACGGGGTCAAAGAATTAAAGGCCGATCTTGGCAGCCAGTTAGATAAAACGATTTCCGCTTTAGAGAAACTTGTAGGTTAAAGATGGGACAAGTCAGCGTTTCCATAAACAACCACCGTTATACCCTGGCATGCCGGGACGGCGAGGAAGATCGGCTTTTAGCCCTTGCCAGGCTTTTGGACAACAAGGTCAGAACCCTAACCGCGCGTTTGGGGCAGGTCGGGGAAAACAAGCTGATGTTGATGTCAGCGCTTATTATTGCCGATGAATATGAAGAGGTTCAAAAAGAATTACAGGGCATCAAAGACGGAAAAATTCCCGTCAATGAAAGTGAAACTGCGGCGAAATTATCTTCGCTTTTAGACAGCCTTGCGGATTCCGTTGAAGGGCTGTCTGAAGAATTGGAAAAAGCTTAAAGAAACGTTCCAATGACCACTAAGAAGCAAGAAAAAGATCAATTGCGTGAAAAATTCCGGGATCTCCGGAGAAAGCTTCATAGCGAAATAAACAATAACGCACGGGATTTGGTGGCGACCAATTTTATTCAGTTTGTGCCAAACGTTCCGACCGGCACGGTGGTCGCAGCTTATTACCCGATGGGTAGTGAGATTGACAGTTTAAGGCTTTTAGCAACCCTGCAGATTAATGGCATCCGGCTGGCCTTGCCGGTTGTCTGGAAAGAAGGCGAGGCGATGGAGTTTAGGGCTTACAAACTGGGTGACGCTTTGGAAGAGGGTGCCCATGATACCCTGCAACCCAAGGCCGATGCCCCGGTGTTAAATCCTGAAATCCTTATAATCCCATTGGTCGCCTTTGATGAAAAAGGTTACCGGCTGGGCCAGGGCGGCGGTTATTATGATCGGACCCTTGCTAAAATAAGAGCGAAAAAGAAAATTCTTGCCCTCGGGCTGGCCTTCGAAGGCCAAAAGACCAAATCGTTGCCCGTAGAGAAATTCGATGAGCCCCTGGACGGCGTTTTAACCGAAAAAGGTCTTTGGAATTTTAGAAAGCCTGGGAAATAAAATGAAAGTTTTGTTTGCTGGTGATGTTATGGGCCGCTCAGGCCGAACCTCGGTTTTAAAAGAAGTGCCGATGCTCCGTAAAAAACTGGGCCTCGATTTTGTCGTTGTTAATGGGGAAAATGCCGCCGGCGGGTTTGGCATGACAGAAAAAATTGCCGAAGAATTTTTTGAAGCTGGCATCGATTGTATCACCTCGGGCAATCATATCTGGGGCCAACGGGCGGTTTTACCTTACCTTGATAAAGAGGCCAGGCTACTAAGGCCCTTGAACTATCCTGAAAGCGCCCCGGGCCACGGGGTTTATTCGGTCAAAGGCGAGGACGGCAAATGGATTGTAGTCATTAATGCCATGGGCCGGGTTTTTATGGATGCCCTGGATGACCCATTCACGGCGGTGGAGCGTATTTTAGAGGGATTTCCTCTGGGCAAGCGCGCCAAGTTTATCATGGTCGATTTCCACGGCGAGGCAACCTCTGAAAAAATGGCCATGGGGCAGTTTTGCGATGGTCGGGCGACTTTTGTGGTTGGTACCCACAGCCATGTCCCGACTGCGGACGCACAAATTTTCCCGAGAGGCACCGCGTACCAGACCGACGCCGGAATGTGCGGCGATTATGATTCCGTTATTGGCATGAAAAAAGAAGAACCGCTGTTCCGGTTTTTGAACAAGGTTACTAAAGAACGCTTTAGCCCGGCAGAAGGCGAAGCCACATTTTGCGGGGTTTTGGTCGACAGTGATGATGCCACCGGGTTGGCTAAATCAATAACCCCAATTCGCCTCGGCGGGCGCCTGAAACCCTCGCATGTCTAAAGTATAGGATTTCCACGAAAAAGAATGCCCTTTAGGGCTATATTTGGTATATAAAACAAGATAAGTCACAGCATACAGTGTATGTTTGGGCCCTGAAAGTTTGGGCGGGGACCTAAAAAGGGAAAAAAATGGCAGGCCATTCCAAATTTAAAAACATCATGTACCGTAAGGGCGCGCAGGATAAAAAGCGCTCGAAAATGTTTTCCAAGTTATCGAAAGAAATTACCGTTGCCGCTAAAATGGGATCGCCCGACCCGGATATGAACCCAAGGCTTAGAACCGCGATTGGCGCTGCCAAGTCCCAAAGCATGCCCAAAGACAATATCGAGCGGGCGATTAAAAAAAGCCAGGCTAGTGACGGCGAAAATTATGAAGACGTCCGCTATGAGGGGTTTGGCCCCGGCGGCGTGGCCCTGATCGTTGATGCCCTGACCGATAACCGTAACAGAACCGTTGCCGATGTCAGGACAATCTTTGTTAAATGCGGTGGCAACCTTGGGGAAACCGGTTCGGTCAGTTATATGTTTGAGCGCAAGGGGCTGATCGTATTCCCGGCCAGTGTTGGCGATGAAGAAACGGTTTTTGAAGCGGCCCTGGAAGCGGGTGCTGAAGATGTTAGGTCCGATGACGAAAACCACGAAATTTATTCCGGTGCTGAAGATCTGCACGAGGTGATCAAGGCCCTCGAGGGAAATTTGGGAGAGCCAACCTCAGCCACGCTGGTTTGGCACGCCAATGACCAGATTGATCTGGGGGTTGAGGAAGCCGGGAAACTTTTAAAGCTTCTGGATGCCCTGGATGACAACGATGACGTTCAGGAAGTTTCCGGAAATTATAATGTTCCCGATGATGTCATGAGCCAGCTGGGGGATTAGATGGCAGGAAGCTTCACCGCCCTTGGTCTTGATCCCGGTTTGAATAAAACCGGGTGGGGACTGGTTGCCCTGGACGGCACTTCGCTCCGGCACATTGCCAATGGCACCATCAAAACCAACCCGGCGGATGATTTGCCGGTGCGTTTGACGATTATTTATCACGCCATCCATGAGGTTTTAAAAGAGTTTCAGCCCGATACCGCTGCGGTTGAGGAAACCTTTGTTAATAAAAACGCGGTTGCGACCTTAAAGTTGAACCACGCCAGAACGGTGGCACTTTTAGTCCCTGCACTGGTGGGGCTGAAAGTTTCCTCCTACGCCCCGAACCACATCAAAAAGGCCGTTGTTGGGGCCGGCCATGCCGCCAAGGAGCAAGTTTACATGATGGTCAAAACCCTGCTCCCGGGCGCCCAGATTAATGGCGCAGATGCGGCGGATGCGCTGGCGGTTGCCATTTGCCATGCCCACCATGTCAGCGCCCCGGCGCTTAGAACGGGGACCTATTCATGATCGCGAAACTCAAAGGTCTTGTCGACAGCATAGGGGAAAACACCGCCGTCATTGATGTCGGCGGGGTTGGCTACCAGATTTTTGCTTCGGCCAAGACGCTCAGGACTTTCCCGGGGGTCGGCGAGCCGGTGGAGGTTTTAATCGAAACCCATGTCCGGGAAGATCACATCCATCTTTATGGCTTTGTCAGCGGGGTTGAACTCGACATGTTCCGGCTTTTAACCTCGGTACAAGGGGTTGGCACCAAGGTGGCGCTGGCGATTTTATCAACGCTGGATCCAAATGCCCTGCAAGCCGCCCTGATTTCCGGCGACAAGGCTGCGATCACTAGTGCCCCGGGTGTTGGTCCCAAATTGGCGGCGCGGATTTTGAACGAAC
>JAZFRG010000035.1:0-4527 GCA_036445535.1 Sphingomonadales bacterium | reverse complement strand
ATCGGTCTCTTTTTTGGCCGCGTTGCCAATTTTATCAACGGCGAGCTTTGGGGTGCGCCATCGGATGCCGCTTACGCTATGAAATTTCCTACCGGTGGTGATGTTGGTCGCCATCCCAGCCAGCTTTATGAAGCCTTCCTGGAGGTCATTGTGCTTTTCGCGGTTTGTAATTTCCTGATGCGGCGCACCAAAGCGCTATTTTACCCAGGCATGACCGTTGGTGTCTTTTTCGTCGGCTACGGGTTTTTCCGCTACATCGTAGAATTTGTCCGGATGCCGGATGAACATCTTGGCAAACTTTGGGGTTTCATCAGCATGGGGCAATTATTGTCGCTGCCTATGATTGCCTTTGGCCTTTACCTGATTTTGCGCGCCGTTAAAAAAGGCCCGCAAACCTTTAAACAAAAGGCGAAATGACCACTTTAAAAAACCACATCCAAAATCTCATTGAAGAAAATGGGCCGATCAGCATTGCCCACTTTATGGAGCTTTGCCTGACACACCCAAAACTTGGTTATTATACAGGCCGTGACCCTCTTGGCCGCGAAGGCGATTTTATTACAGCCCCTGAAACCAGCCAGATGTTTGGCGAATTGATCGGGCTTTTTATGGCCGATTACTGGCTAGGGCTGGGCAGCCCCAAACCGTTTCATTTTATCGAACTTGGACCTGGCCGGGGCACTCTGATGGCTGATGCGCTGCGGGCCATTAAAATTATCCCCGGAATGGCGGAAAGCATTCACGTTCATTTTTTAGAGGTCAGCCCGGCTTTAATGGCAAAACAAAAAAAAGCTGTCCCGGAGGCGACCTGGCATGAAACCCTGGACGATATTCCCTTTGGTTGTTCATTTATTATCGCCAATGAATTTTTTGACTGCCTGCCTATCCGCCAATTCGTTATGACCGACAGCGGCTGGGCGGAACGCATGGTTGGGCTTGAGGGCGAAGGTCTTGTTTTCACCTTGTCCGAAAAAAACCTGCCTTCAAACCTTCCCATGACCGCTGAAATTGGCAATATATTTGAAGTTTGCCCGCAAGCTGGCTACTGGATGGACGCCATTGCATCCAAACTGATGACCAGTGGCGGAATGGGACTAATTATTGATTACGGATACAGCGCCCAAGGTTTTGAAGATACCTTTCAGGCCATTCAAAAGCATGAATATGCAGATGTTTTGCAAAACCCGGGTGCCTGCGATCTTACCGCCCACATTAATTTCCATGACCTGAAAACCCGCGGACAAAATGCCGAACTGGATGTCTATGGGCCGGTTTTTCAAGGGGAGTTTTTGCAAACAATTGGCCTTGAGCACCGCGCCAGTCAGCTTCTAAAAAGTGCCAATAGGCCCCAAGAAAAGGAAATTCTGGCGGCCGTAAAAAGGCTTGTTGATGAGGGTGAAATGGGTACCCTTTTCAAGGTTCTCGCGATGGTTAAAAAAGACTACCCCGCCCCCGCAGGAATGGCATGACCCTAAGACCCTTTACCTCTACCCTTCTTGAAAGCCCGGGAATTTCCCACGGTTTTTTTACCCGAAACGGCGGGGTTTCTTCAGGTATTTATCAAAGTTTGAACTGCGGGCCCGGCTCAGCGGATGACCCAATTTCCGTACAACAAAACCGAAACCAGGTTGCGGTTCACCTGACCGGATCTGAGGGGCACATAAATACCCTTTACCAGGTCCATTCCAGCACGCTTGTGGTTTTGGACAAAGCCATGCCCAAGGGGGAACGGGTCAAGGCGGATGCAATGATTACAAAACAAAAAGGGTTAATTTTGGGGGTATTAACAGCGGATTGCGCACCCATTTTGTTTGCTGATCCGGTGGTTGGAATTATTGCCGCAGCCCATGCTGGGTGGCGCGGGGCGCTTGATGAGATCATCGAAAATGTTGTAGCAAATATGACCCATTTGGGATCCAGCCTTAAGGATATCCGAGCGGTAATTGGGCCTGCTATTGGTCCCGACAGCTACGAAGTTGGCAAGGAATTTAGGGATACCTTTATCCAGCGTCGAAACGAAAATAAAAAGTATTTTTCTAATAAATCCAATGGCAAGTTTCTGTTCGATCTGGAACGGTTTTGCCTCGATCACCTGGCCGAGGCGGGCTTGACAAAAATTGCCGGGTTTTCGCTTGATACCTATGCAAAGCCCCAAGAGTTTTTCAGCTACAGGCGAACCACCCATTTGGCTGAAAAAGACTATGGCCGGCAAATTTCCGCGATCACTTTGATTTAGGGTCCGAACTCAATTTCCGAGTGGAGCTGTGTTGGTGCTGATGTCCCCGCAGAACAGGAAAGGATTGCCAGCGATATAGCGTATCGGCGAAAATTCTTGACGCATTCTGCGGGGGACAGCAGACCAACCCTTAAAGGGCCACGCCCAAATCGGGTAGAATTTTGTCAAAAGCGCTTCAAATAGATGGCTATTTCTCATCCCTTTTTCCTTGTTCTGACCAATTTTGGCTGTGGCACAGCCCTCAACGGTAATTAAGTTCAGACCCTGAGCTTTTTGCGGATTTACATTTGGTTTGTGGGCTGGTAAATGAGCCCTACATTGCATCATTGATTGGGGGATTTATGAAACTTCTGGCAGGCAACAGTAACATTGAGCTTTCAGAAGCCATCGGCAAGTACCTCAACGTGCCTCTGACCAAAGCTACGGTCAAAAGGTTTTCAGATCAGGAAATTTTTGTTGAAATTCATGAGAACGTCCGCGGCGAGGATGTTTTTGTCCTTCAGTCAACCAGCGACCCAGCCAACGATCATTTAATGGAACTTTTGATCTGTATTGATGCACTTATGCGCGCCTCGGCGCGACGAATTACCGCCGTTATTCCCTATTTTGGCTACGCCCGTCAGGATCGGAAAATCGGCCCCAGAACGCCGATTTCGGCAAAGCTTGTGGCCAACATGATTACGACCGCCGGCGCTGACAGGGTGCTGACCATGGACCTGCACGCCGGGCAAATTCAGGGCTTTTTTGATATTCCGACCGACAACCTTTATGCCGCCCCGGTTATGACCCGCGATATTAAGAAAAAATTCAAAGATAAAAAACTGATGATAATCTCACCTGATGTCGGCGGGGTGGTTCGGGCCCGAGCCTATGCCAAGCGGGTAAATGCACCGCTGGCGATAATTGATAAGAGGCGGGCCAAGGCCAACGAATCCGAGGTCATGAACATTATCGGCAACGTGAAGGGCTTTGATTGCGTTATGGTTGACGATATCGTCGACACCTCAGGAACGCTTTGTCATGCCGCAGAAGCCCTGTTGGCTGCCGGTGCCAAGTCTGTCAGCGCCTATGTTGCCCACGGCGTTCTTTCAGGTCCTGCGGTGGAACGAATTACTAATTCTGGCCTCGAATCGGTTGTCGTAACCGACAGTATTCAAAGCAACGGTGAGGTTAAAAGCTGTAAAAAAATTAAAACCGTTACCATTGCCCCCCTGATTGGCGAAGCGATCCGGCGCATCAGCCTTGAGACCTCGGTTTCAAGCTTATTCGATTAATTTTCCCCTAAGCCTTTAAAGCGGTTGCTTTTTCTCGCATCTTTGGGTTAAAAGCCTTCATCAATTCGGACCAGACATCCCTGGAGGTTGGTTCGCCGGTGAAAACCGGAAAACAAACGGAGAAGAAAATGAGCGAAATCAGAGAACTGATGGTTGAGCCGCGTGAACGGGCAGGTAAGGGATCCTCTCGGGCAGCACGGCGTGAAGGCCTGGTACCAGCGGTGATTTACGGGGACAAAAAAGACCCAGAAATAATAACCATAAAAAGAAACGAATTAACCAAGATCCTGAGCAAGGGTGGTTTTATGACCCACGTTCTTGAGCTTAAGGTGAAAGGCGATGCGCGGCGGGTTTTGCCCCGTGATTTACAACGCCACCCAGTAACCGAGGTCCCCCTGCATGTGGATTTCTTGCGCATCAGTAAAGGGGCAACGATTATTATTGAGGTTCCGGTTCACTTTATTGGCCAAGAAGAAAGTCCTGGCCTTTCCCGCGGCGGTGTTTTGAACGTCGTCCGTCATACCATTGAAATTTCCGCGCCGATGGATGCCATTCCTGAGAGCTTTACGGTTAGCCTTGAGGGTCTTGATATTGGCGATAGTGTTCACGTCAGTGCAATTGAGCTGCCTGAAGGAGTTGAACTGACCGTAACCGACCGTGACTTTACGGTGGCTAACATCGTGGCACCTAGCCGTGTCCGCACCGAGGAAGAGCTTGAAGCCGAAGCATTGGCCGAAGAAGAAGCCGCCGCCGCAGCCCTTCTTGAAGCTGAAGAAGAAGGTGAGGCTCCTGCTGAAGGTGCTGAAGGGGCTCCTGCTGAGCCTAAAAAGGATGAAGAGGGCGGCGAATAGCCCGCCCTCCCCTACCCTTTTAAGGTCAGGGGGAGATCAAACATGATCCTTTTCATTGGCCTTGGGAATCCTGGACAATCCTACCAGAACCACCGCCACAATATTGGTTTTATGGCCGCAAACGCCATTGCCGAAGCGTTTTCCTTTGGGCCTTTCAAATCTAAAT
>JAZFRG010000034.1:0-9675 GCA_036445535.1 Sphingomonadales bacterium | reverse complement strand
CGGAGGACATCGGTGATGATTGATCGTTATGATGCCCTAATCATTGATCGTTATGATGCCCTAATCATTGGCGCCGGCCACAACGGTTTGGTATGTGCCGCCTATTTGGCCAAGGCTGGGCGGAAAGTACTGGTATTGGAGCGTTCAGATCAAGCAGGGGGGGCGGCAATTACACGGGAGTTTGCGCCTGGGTTCAGGGTGTCGGCCTGCGCCCATATTCTTCATATGCTACAGCCGGGAATTGTCAGAGATTTAAAACTTGAAGCCCATGGTCTTGATTTGAACGGGTCGGCAATTGAAACGATTTCGTTGGCCGAGGGCGGCAATGCCCTGACAATCCGTCGAGGCGGTATTGAGGGTCCAGGGGTTTCTGAGGCCGACAAGTCGGCTTATGTAAGTTTCATTAAACGAATGGAAGGTCACGCCAAAGCGCTGGCCCCGCAATTGCTTAAAACCCCACCACGGCTGGCCAATGTTGGGCTCGGGAATACCATGAAGTTGGCTGGGATGGGCTGGGATATCCGTTTTGGACTCGGCAAAAAGCAAATGCGGGATTTCTTGCGCATCGCCGGGATGAATATCTACGATCTTCTTGATGAAGAGTTCGAGGGCGAAGCGCTGAAGGGGGCTTTGGCTCTGGACGCGGTTCTTGGCACCGCCATGGAACCCCGGATGCCTGGCACGGTCCTGACCTATCTCTATCGTCTGGCCGGAGGACTAAAGGGAAAAGCTACCTTGCCGTTGGGTGGCATGGGTAGCGTTACAAAGGCACTTATGGTTGCCGCTTCCAGTTTTGGCGCCGAGATTAGGCTTGAAACTGCGGTTGAGCGGGTAATTTTGGAAAAAAGCAATGCGGTTGGTGTGGCTTTGGCGGGGGGTGAGGAGGTCCGGGCCGGGGCGGTGGTCTCTAACGCTGACCCCAGAAACACATTCCTAAAATTGGTTGGGGCCCGCAATTTGGAAGCCGGATTTGCCCATCGTATAAGTAATTTCAGGTCCTCGGGAAGGGCCGCCAAGGTCCATTTTGCTTTAAAAGCCTTGCCCGAATTTAGGGGGCTCAACCAGGATGCTTTGGGCAACCGGCTGATAATTGCACCGTCCCGAAGGTATCTGGATCATGCCTTCAATCATTCTAAATATGGCGAATTTTCTGGGGCCCCAGCAATGGAAATTACCATCCCAACCATTTCAGACCCTTCAATGGCACCGGCCGGGAAACATGTTTTATCGGCTATAGTGCAATATGCACCTTACGACCTGAAAGGGGGTTGGGATGCCGGGAGGAAAGTCTTTGCCGAGCGCGTGGTCGAGGTTGTTTCAACTTATGCCCCGGACTTCAAGGACAAGATTACCGCGCTTGAATGCCTGAGCCCGGTAGATATTGAAAGCGAGTTTGGCATGACCGGGGGCCATTGGCACCATGGCGAGTTGGCCTTAGACCAGATGTTTATGATGCGACCCACCTATGGTACTGCCCAGTACCGAACGCCAGTAGACGGTCTCTACCTGTGCGGTGCAGGGGCCCACCCGGGCGGCGGCGTTATGGGGGCTGCCGGGCACAACGCGGCACAAGTAATCCTGAAAGGAGACAAGTGATGCGGGCGCGCTATGACAAGGAACATTTTAGCAAGCATTCATTGCCGACGCCCTTTTACCCGCGCCTGGCAAAACTGTCGCAAAGCGCCAGTTGGCACTGCTGGAAGGGATTTTTGTCGGCAGATTATTTCGATAAAATTGATTTTGAATATTTTGCCATCCGCAATGCCTGCTCGGTGATGGATCTCTCGCCGATGAGAAAATATCGGGTCAAGGGTAAGGACGCAGAGGCATTTTTCGACCGCCTTGTCACTCGCGATATGTCAAAACTGAAACCCGGTCGGGTTGGTTACAGTGTCTGGTGCAATGACCAGGGCCGAGTCGTTGATGACGGGACCATTTTTCGTTTTGATGAGAATGACTACAGATTATGTTCCTATGAGCACCAATTTGAATGGCTGATGATATCATCGGCCGGGTTTGACGTGGAAATCTCAGATGAAACCGAAGAGGTCGCAGCCCTCAGCGTCCAGGGGCCGACAACGTTTGCTGTCTTAAGCAAGATGGGGTTGAAAGGCCTTGAAACCTTAAAACCCTTCGGCATTATGCATTTTCCCTATCACGGCGGTGAACTGATGGTATCACGCACCGGGTTTACCGGCGATCTGGGTTATGAGCTGTGGGTAAAGGCAGAAAAAGCGCTGACCCTCTGGGATGAGCTTTTCGAAGCCGGGAAAAATCATGGCGTTCGTGCCATAGGAACCAAAGCCCTGGATATTGTGCGCCTTGAAGCCGGATTTATTCAGGCCGGCGATGATTTCGGACCCGCCCTTCATACCATCCGGAAAGGTCATGACCGCTCCCCTTTCGAGCTTGGCCTGGACTGGCTTGTGCACCTGGACAAACCCAATTTTACTGGGCGCAGGGCATTGATCGAAGAAAAAGAAAGGGGCTCAAAATACCGTTTTGTGAAGCTGGAAATAGACGGCAACAAGCCGGCCCATGCCAGTTACATTTTCCACAACCAGAAAAAAATTGCCGGTGTCGTGACTTCTGCTGTGTGGTCGCCAACTTGTAAGAAAAACATTGCCTTTGCCTCGCTTGAAGCCCCAAAAGATCATCCTCTGGATGATTTGTGGGCGGAGGTCTATTACCAGCGTGAGCTTCACTGGAACCGGGTTTGGCTACGATGCCTGGTCCACGATGCCCCTTTTTGGAACCCGCCGCGCCGGCGCGCAACACCCCCAGCCCTTTTTTAGAAAGGAAAATATTATGTTGGCTTTGAAAAACATTATCAGGCTTTCGGGCCTGGCCGTACTGTTGGCCATTCCAATAAATAGCACCTTGGCAGACCAAGAGGTTGTTTACCCCGAAAAAATGTCCAAGGCAGAAATCAACGGGGAAATTTTTTCCCGAACCGAAATGGTGAAAGCAGGCGGCCCAGATGGCCCAACTTTGGATGTGGTTTCCATGCTCAGCAAGGATAACAAGTTTGTAGCAGGCATGTACCAGGCCGGGCCCAGCCGCTCCGAGATTAATGAGCCCTACGGCGTTGATGAATTTATGTATTTTCTGGAAGGCAGTGTGACCCTGACCTCATCTGATGGGTCGGTTATGACCATTAATGCTGGCGAAGCTGCCACGATTCCAAGTGAATGGACCGGCATTTGGGAAACCGAAGGCTACACCAAAATCTATGTAATCCATTCCCCAACGGGCGAAATTGATTAGACCTTATTTGCCAGCCTTTACTTGCTCCTTAACGGCCCGAACAGCGGCATCTATAGCGCCATTGGCGTAGGCGTAAGCCTGGGCATCAGAATTGGCGATGGAGATTTTTCCAATTTGTGCCCGACCCTGAACATGCGGGCCATGGTTGACGTCAAAACCTGGAGGATCAAAAAGCTCATTATATTCATAGGCATAACCATGGGGCCAGCGATTAACGGTAATGGCTGCAATATCACGCCCACCATCAAAACCATAAGGGCTCAAGGCTCCGTTCATTTGTCGGTAAACATCTTCCTCAAAATCTGCAAAGCTCAGTTGGTACACTTTTTGCCGGCCCAAAACAAATTGCTCGCGCCCGTTAAGACCCTCACCTGGAACGTTGGGTATATAAACCCCGTGGATGACAATCGGCTCATCCGGATCTTTAGAAAATTGATAGCTGCCCATGCTGACCGGAAAATCAAGACTAAAGGAATGAGCCATTTTAGCCTCTGGGATATAAATCCTGTTGGTTTTGGCCTTCTCAAAAGCCCGCCAGTTTCTAAGAGCTACATTGATATAAACCAGTGGCGCCCTTGTGGCGTATTCGATTGCCTCAACTTGTTTTTCGGGCACTTCGGGGCAAATATAAGGGATCATCCGGTTGTTACAGGCCAGGATGACATGGTTCCCGCGCACCCGTTTTGCCTTCCCTTCCTGAACGTAGGTAACATCAACTGCCTGCTGGTCTCCGGTATGGCGAACCTCAACGGCGGTGCTGTTTAAACGAATTCGGACCTTGTTTTTATCAAGATCCAAATCCCCATAATTGGCCCGGGCGGTCACCAGGTCCTCCATGGTGCTTCCTGGAATGCTGCCCGGAATTAAACCACGCACCAAGGCGCGGGCAATCCCGGCATTGCCATCGGGGAAATGAAAAATATAGGGCTCTTCTTCCACGTCCCAACCCAGTTGCTCGTAGGTCAAACCCATGTCAAAGGTTCCCGGCATTTCAAGGCGCGCCGCTTCAAGGGCCGATAAGGCATCCCAGCCAAGCGCCCACACGCTCTTCCATTTGTCCTGGATAAAGTCCGTTCCCTCTTTCGGAATTTTTGCGTATTTGCTTAAGAATTCGACGTAGCTTGTTTTTTTCAGGATTTCTGGTTTTTCAGCAAGGGGCACATCAGGTAAATAATCAATGTCGCCTTCAGCCAGGCTGCTTAAGGCAGACTTGGTTTCTTCGCTCAAGGGAAACCTAGCAACCAATTCTTTTTCGGGGATATTCGAACTGGGGGCATAGGAACTGCTGAAGGGGTCGGGGACAAGGCGGTCAACACCATAATTTTCCTTATTAAAAAAAATCGAACTTCCAAGGCCCCATTTTTTATTAAACCCCTGATCAAAGTAGGTGTAAAAACGCTGAACGTCGATCGCCAGGTCCCTCAAGAGCTTCTTTGCTGCCTTTGAATAATGCGCAGGCCCTTCGATGGTCATGCTGCCGCCATAGCCAATGAGTTTATGGCCGTCCACATCGAACTCATTCCGCTTGGCGGCACCGCCAAAATCATCATGGTTATCCAGAATAAGAATTTTTGCCTCCGGCCCGGCCTGTTCCCGGTACAGCCAGGCCGCTGCTAGGCCCGAAATGCCTCCCCCGACAATGACAAGGTCAAACGTTCCATCGGTTTGTTTTTGCGGACGGGGCCAACTTTCCCCCTGCCAGGAAACCCCATGGGCAACTTCAAAAGAGCCAACATGATCGCCTCGCATTCCCGTAAGTTTAGGGGGATAATAATTTTGTCCGGGCTTATCAGCCCCGAATTTGGCCATCACTTCCAGCGGCGACAGAGCGGCCCCGGCAGCTGCGCCCCAGGCAACCCCGTTCATAAAATCCCTGCGGGTAATTTTGTATTTTTTGACCATAATCGCGCTTTCCAAGGGTAAAAAGATCAGCTAATATGTGATCACAAATTTATACAAGTTTTAGAAAATTACCACCAAAAGAAACCAGAATGAAAAGAAAAAACGATAACCTTTCGGCCTATTGGATGCCGTTTACCGCAAACCGGGAGTTTAAGGCCAATCCGCGCATTTTCGTAAGTGCTGATGGTTTATATTACAAAACACCTGACGGCCGCGAGGTAATGGACGGGTCATCGGGGCTTTGGTGCTGTGCGCTCGGGCACAATCACCCGAAGGTGGTGGAAGCCATCCGGAAACAAGCTGGAAAGCTTGATTACACCTCACCGTTTCAGTTTGGTCATCCCCCGGCGTTCGACCTGGCCAATATGCTGGCAGAAAGTATGCCGGGCGATCTGAACAACATTTTTTTCACCAATTCCGGATCGGAAGCCGTAGACACAGCGCTTAAAATTGCAATCGCTTTCCATCGCCTTCGGGGTGAAGGTACCCGGACCCGGCTGATCGGGCGCGTAAACGGCTACCATGGGGTCGGTTTCGGCGGCATTTCTGTGGGTGGCATGGTCAAGAACCGTAAGTTTTTTGGAGCCCTACTGACCGGCGTCGATCACCTGCCATTTCCCTACGATCCGGGAACCATGGCTTTTTCAAGGGGGCAACCCGAGGCTTGTGATGCTTATGCCAATGAGCTTGAAAATATTATTGCCCTTCATGATCCCAGCACTATCGCGGCTGTGATTGTTGAGCCGGTTTTTGGCTCGGCAGGCGTCTATGTCCCACCCAAGGGGTATTTGGAACGTCTTCGCGAGATTACAGAAAACCACGGGATCTTGCTGATTTTTGATGAAGTTATCACGGCTTTCGGGCGCCTGGGCCATGCTACGGCTTCTGAGCGTTTTGGGGTAACTCCGGACCTAATTACCATGGCCAAAGCCATTAACAGCGGCACCGTTCCGATGGGGGCGGTGGCCACCCGCGGCGACATCTACGATACTTTTCTTGACGAGACCAAATCGGGGATTGAGTTGTTCCATGGCTATACTTATTCAGCGCACCCCCTGGCAGTTGCTGCCGCGATTGCCGTCCAGAAAATTTACAAAGAAGAAGGCATTTTTGAAAATGCAAAAAAAATGGAAGGCCATTTCGAGGATATGGCCCATGGCCTGGGGGATGAAGAGGTCATCACAGATGTCCGCAATATTGGCCTGATGTGCGGCTTCACCGTTGCGCAAAAAGACGGGGTGCCGATGTCGCGTTCGGGGGAAATTTTCCAAAAGGCTTTTGAGAATGGTTTGAAAATCCGGATTAACGGGGATCAGGTGGCCATCGCGCCGCCCCTGACCGTGACAAAAAGTGACATTGACAAAATTGGTGATCTGATGCGCCAAACCATCAAAGATGTCGGTTAAAGGGATCAATGGGGCGGCGACTTGCAAAACCTTGACACAATCATTATCGGCGGCGGCCATAACGGTCTGATTTGTGCGGCTTACCTGGCCAAAGCCGGGCAACGAGTGTTGGTGCTGGAGGCCGAAGATAGACTGGGAGGCCTGGCCGCTTGCCGTGAGTTTCATCCCGGTTTCAAAATCTCGGTTGCCCATTCTTTAAATCAATTTTCAAGGAAAGTCGCCAGCGACCTCAACCTCGAAAACCATGGGTTCCAATTGGGAAGTCCGCTACGAACTGTGGGATTGGATGAGGCCGGGGATCACGTCATTATTGAGGAAGGCTCGGTTAGCGGGGTAAGTCCGGCCGATGTGAACGCTTTTTCTGAATACCGAAAGGCGATGCTCCGTTTTGCTGATGTCTTAAAGCCTGCGTGGCTCAAAACCATGCCCAGGATTGGTAATAATAGCCTTTCGGAGTTACTTACCTTTGCAGGGATCGGGCTCAAACTCCGTCTCTTGGGAAAAAGCGATATGGGTGAGTTTTTGCGCGTTGCCTCGTTGTCGGCACGGGACCTGATGGATGAAAACTTTGAAAACGATTTGCTGAAAGCCGCCCTTAGCTGGGACGGTTTGATAGGCTCTAAAATGGCCCCCCGGTCGCCCAACCACACGGTGCTGAATATGCTTTACCGGATGAGCGAAGAAACAAGAGGCGACCATGCAATTCCTGCTGGGGGTATTGGCGGCTTGATTTCGGCATTAAATTTATCCGCCTTAGAAGCTGGTGCCGAGGTCAGAACCGCCGCCCGGGTTTCCCGGATCATTGTAGCAGCGGGAGATGGAGGACCTACCGCAACCGGCGTAGAGTTGGCTGGGGGTGAGGAGATTTTGGCGGACCGCGTGGTTTCGGCAACGGACCCAAAACGGACCTTCCTGGAACTGGTTGGCGCGCAAAATCTGGAAATTGAATTTACTAACAGAATTCGCCGCCTCCGGTGTGATGGGTATGTTGCTAAATTGCATCTTGCGCTTGATGAGTTGCCGCAATTCACCGGCCTTAAGCGACCCGAAGGCCGGATGATAATCGCCCCTGATCTGGATGCCCTGGAATTCGCTTTCGACCATGCCAAATACGGGGAAAGCCCGGAAAATCCGGTCATGGAAATTCTCCTTCCCAGCCTTCAGGAAGCCTCCCTGGCACCTAAGGGGAAACATGTACTTTCCGCCCATGTAATGTATGTCCCCTATCAACTTAAGAGGGGGTGGGACCTTAAAGCCAGAAAAGCACTGGTTGACCGGATTGTTAGCACCATTGAGCGATTTGCCCCGGGCATAGAAAAACAGATTATTGCCCTGGAACTGCTTACTCCTATGGACTTAGAGCAGACCTTCAATGTCACCGGCGGCCACTGGCACCACACCGAGTTTTCAATGGACCAGATGCTGATGATGCGGCCCACCTATGAGGCTGCCCAGTACAGCACCCCCATACCGGGCCTTTACCTCTGCAGTGCGGGTTGCCACCCCGGCGGTGGCTTGATGGGTGGGCCCGGGCACAATGCCGCCCACGAGATTTTAAAATGAAACAATACGATGCCATCATAATCGGCGCGGGCCACAATGGTTTGACCAATGCCGCCTATCTGGCCAAGGCTGGCCTGGATGTGGTGGTTGTGGAAAAAAACGATTATATCGGTGGCGCTGCGGTTTCCCGGGAACTCCACAACGGCTTTACCTATTCAAGCTGTTCGTATGTTTGCAGTATGATGCGCCAGGCCATCCACCGTGACCTGAACCTGACCAAGCATGGCCTGATCCTCGTTCCTTATCTAGGCACCCTAAGTTTTGGCGAGGTTGGTGATACCATGGTTAGCTACCACTCTGATGGGCCGGCGTATAACCAGCTTCGAGCGCGCTCACCGCACGATGCCGATGCGATGTTTCGCTTCCAGACAGACCTGACCCGCTATTCACAGCTGATCCGGAAAACGCTTCTTAGAACCCCCCCCAACCCGACTTCTTTCCGGCCCCGGGATATCCGGGAGCTGTTGTTCCTGGCTAAGCAGTTTTGGGCGCTGGGTGAGAAGGAACTTTATGAATATATCCGCTTTTTCACCATGAGTGCGGCGGATTTTCTGGAAGACTATTTCGAGGATGACCTCTTAAAGGCAGCGATGGCAGGCCCGGGAATTATTGGCACTGCCTTGGGCGTATATTCACCGGGTTCGGCCTATATTCTGCTGCATCACGTGATGGGTGATGTCGATGGTAATATCGGGGCCTGGGGTCTTGCCCGGGGCGGCATGGGAGCGATTTCCAATGCCATTGCAGGGGCGGTTCAGGAACATGGGGGCGAGATCAGAACCAATGCGGGGGTGAAGCAGATCCTCGTTAAAAATGGAAAAGCTTTTGGCGTCGCTCTTGAAAACGGGGATAAGCTTAAGGCCCGGATCGTGGTCTCGAACCTTGATGCCAAGCGTACTTTCACCCAGGTCATGGATAAAGCGGACCTGCCGCCCGGCATATATGACAAGGCCAAAAATTTCAAAATTCGCGGTTCCTCAGGCAAGGTCAATATTGCTCTCTCCAGCCTGCCAAAATTTATAGGCGCTCCTGATAACCGCTATGTCAACCGCGGCGGGCAGACGTTTTTGGGATCACTGGAGACCATGGAGCGCGCCTATGACTGCTGGAAACGTGGTCGTTGGTCGGATGATCCTTTTATCGAATCTGTGATCCCGTCAGCCTGGGATCCCACAGTTGCCCCCCCGGGCCAGCATTGGATGTCCAATTTTATTCAATATTGCCCAGCTGAATTGGCGGATGGGCCATGGACGCCTAAGAAACGCGACCAATTTGGACAAACCGTAATTGATAAGATTGAGCGCTACAGTCCGGGTTTCAAGAAATTGATTGTCCACATGGAAGTCAGGACCCCCTATGAAATTGAGGCCGAAGTGGGATTGACGGGAGGCAATATTTTCCAGGGCGAGCTGACCATCGACCAGTTATTATTCAATCGCCCCTTCCCTGGGTATGCCCAATACCGGATGCCTATTAAAAATATGTATATGTGCGGGTCCTCGACCCATCCCGGAGGCGGGGTCTCAAGTGCTTGTGG
>JAZFRG010000033.1:0-4537 GCA_036445535.1 Sphingomonadales bacterium | reverse complement strand
AATTTTCGTCTTCGTGGGGATTTTTGACAACCTCAAGTTCGGCCTTATCAGGGCTTTCGGGAAGAGGCGATTTTTGCCCGAGGTTTTTAAGTATTTTGTGCTCGATGGTCATTTTTTCGTTAACTCTCTCAAAATCAATTATTTCGGGGTATAGTACAAAACTCGAGAATTTGGAAAGGATAACTGGCGTGTCATTGGGTGCTTTGAAATTTGGCTTTTTAGTTTTGGCCCTGGCGCTCACAGGCTGTAATAGCGCCAAAAACCTGGCCGCCAACTTTATACCAACCGGCAAGCCGGGTGTTGAACTTCAAGACATAAAGTCCGGCACCTACCAGCTCGACCCCGAACATTCCTATCTCAGCTTTTCCTTCGTCCACATGGGCTTTTCAAAAACCAGGGCGCGCTTCGATAAGGTTGAAGCCACCCTTAAATTTGATAACGAAAACCCAGGCCAAACCTCGCTAATCGTCACCCTTGACCCGGCCAGTATCAACACCAATGTCGCCGAATTTGATGAGCTTTTGAAAAGCAAAGATTTTTTTGATGTGGAAAATTTCCCTACCGCCAGCTTTACCTCATCCGAAGTCTATTTCACCAGCGCCACCAGCGCCGAAATACCGGGGACCCTGACCGTGCATGGAGTTAGCGCCCCTGCGGTCTTTTATGTGACACTTTTCGGGGCTGGAAAAAACTGGGTTAGCGGTAAATATACGCTTGGTTTTTCGGGCACCGCCACGGTCAACAGGTCTGCATTCGGGCTAAAAAATCTGCTTGCCCTAACCGGCGATTCGGTGACAATTGAATTTGATGCTGAATTTAGGGTCCGGACTGATTAATATGATCCCTTCAGCGGGAGCTAATTTTGGCAGGGAACAGAAGGCAAGTCGAAGAAATATCGGATATATTTCAAGGCTTGTCGACGCCTTCCCCGGCTAAATGCGCCCCGTCCAAAGGATGCGGAAAGGAAAACCAAGTGCTATGTCAATCTAGCTTGAAAAGGGTACCACCCTTGTCTGCGCCGATTTCCTTACCCTTGGTTTTCCTTTCCAAACTGAAGGTGACCAAATTAATGAGTCCGAACCCTAATTTGGAAAATTAAATGACCCGGGAACCCTTAGACAAAAAATACAACGTGGTCGCCATGAGCTTGCACTGGATTATTGCAATTCTTGTCCTCTTCATGCTTTGGTTTGGTAGGGTCGTCGAAGATTTGCCCAAGGGATCGTTTGAGCGCCTCGAAGGGTTTCAACTTCATTATTCGATCGGTTTAACAATTCTGATTTTTACGGTAATGCGAATAATTTGGCGGGTAATGAACCCGGGCCCGCCCCACCCACCGGGTTTAAAGGGCTGGGAAAAAGGGCTTCGCGATTTCACCCATTATGGATTTTATGGGCTTTTAATCCTTATTCCCTTTAGCGGCTGGACCATCGCTTCAACCTCTTCTCTCGGGGTTCCCATCGAATTTTTTGGTCAGTTCGAATGGCCGTTTTTGCCAACGCTTGCGGAAATGGCGAACCGGAAGGAAGTGCATGAGGCATTTGAGGGTATTCACAAATACTTAGGCTGGGGGATGATTGGCTTTTTTGTTTTACATATGGCCGGAATTTTAAAACACACGTTCATCCTTAAAGATGGTTTGTGGAAAAGGATGATTCCCGGAAAGTAATGATTAAAACCCTGATTTTAAGTTTGATTTTTTGCGGGATCGGTTTTGATGCTGGGTCCCAGGAAAAAAGCACCATTAGCTTTGCCATTACCCAGGTCGGCGGGATTGAGGTTGAAGGAGAAATCCTCGAGTTTTCGGCTAATATTTGTTTTAATGAGGCCGATCTGGAAAATGCCAAGGGCACGTTTTCTTTTAATTTGGCCTCAGCGACCACCGGGGTAGAGGAACGTGATATCATTATGCAAGCCCCGGAATGGCTAGATACAGCCAAGTTTCCCGAAGGCGGGTTTGACCTTGAAAGTCTGACCGAAACCAACGCCACCGGGATGCTGACTTTAAAAGGCCGTTCCAGACAGATTAACTTTCCTGTCACCATTAAACCGGCGGCAGGGGTGGCTACCGGCAAATTTACCATCGACCGGCGAGACTTCAAAATTGGCGACGGCCGGTGGGGCGAAACCGAAAAATGGGTTGGTTTTGAAATCCGGATTTCATTTAAGATCGCCGCAGTCTTAATAGGAGACCAATGTGACTGAGCCCAAAAATCTAGTAACAACCGACTGGCTTTTAGAACACCTTAACGATCCGGATCTGGTGATTTTGCATTGCTCTTACTTTTTGGGCGCGCCGGGGTGGAGCCCCATGGCCAGTTATGCCCGGGGCCATATTCCTGGCGCCCGGCTGTTTGATGTTGATGCCATTGCCGATTGCACCTCCCCGCTGCCCCACATGATGCCGGATGCGGATACCTTTTCAAAAGCGGTTGGCGGGCTCGGGATTGGCAACGATGATACCGTTGTGATTTATGATGATGGCGGGGTCTTCCCTGCGTTCCGGGTTTGGTACACCTTTCGGGCACATGGCCACAAAAAAGTGCATATCCTTGATGGCGGCTTACAGAAATGGGCGTCGGAAGGGATACCCATCACCCCCACCCTTCCTGATATAGAACCAAAAACCTACAGCGCTAGTTTTGCCGGAAAATCTGTCGTCAGCAAATCTGATGTTCTAAATAATTTAGAAACCGCGACCTGTCAGGTCGTGGATGCCAGAGGCCTTGGCCGTTTTCAGGGCATCGACCCCGAACCCCGCCCAAACATGCGCGCCGGCCATATTCCGGGATCAAGAAACCTTTATTTTGGGTCGCTTTTTAACCACGACGGCACTTTGAGAAGTGCCAATGAATTAAAAGCCCTGGTGCAAAATTCCGGCCTGACAGAAGACCGCCCGGTGATCACCTCGTGCGGGTCGGGGATGACCGCCGCAATCCTGGCGTTTGTTCTGGATGGGCAGGGGTTTCAGGATATCCGGCTGTACGATGGATCGTGGGTTGATTGGGGCAGCGACCCGGGTACCCCGGTCGAAAAAGGTTAGGGCTGAAATGGTTGACAAAAAATCTACTAAAATTGTTAAGGCCGGGCGCCGGAGAGAATGGACCCAGGGGATCGTAAACCCACCGGTTTATCACGCCTCCACGGTTCTGTTTGACACCTATAAGGACCTTCGCGAGGGGGTAAAAAAAGCTTTTTCTGAGGAACTTTTTTATGGCCGCCTTGGCACGCCCACGCTGTGGGCTCTTGAAGATGCCATGGCTGAATTGGAAGGGGCCAGGGGGTCAAAAATTTTCCCCTCTGGCATGGCTGCCATTGCTTGCGCGCTTCTAAGCGTTCTAAAATCTGGTGATCATGTGCTGTTTGCCGACACGGTTTATGAACCTACCCGAAAATTAGCCAAAGACCTGCTGCCGCGTTTGGGTATTGAGGCGGATTTTTTTGATCCCCTCATAGGGGCCGATATTTCTAAACAGTTTAAAGCCAACACCAAGGCAGTTTTCCTTGAAACACCCGGCAGTTTGACCTTTGAAGTCCCAGACCTGCCGGCCATAGCAAAGGCGGCGCACGCCCGCGACATGTATGTGCTTTGTGATAACACCTGGGGCACGCCGCTGTTCCATAACGCGATTGCCCACGGGGCAGATATTTCGATCCACGCCGCGACCAAATATATCGTCGGCCATTCCGATGCCATGCTAGGGATCACTAACGCCAATGCCAGAACCTCCGGGCTTTTGAAAAAGACCAGTTTCCAGCTTGGTCAGATTACCGGCCCCGATGATGCTTATTTGGGTCTTAGGGGGCTTAGAACCCTTGAGGTCAGATTAAACCAGCACCAGAAAAACGGCCTTGAGATCGCCCGCTGGCTGCAAGACAAGCCGCTGGTCGCCAGGGTCCTGCACCCTGCCCTTGAGGATTGTCCAGGCCATGCTATCTGGAAGCGCGATTTCACCGGCTCGACCGGGCTTTTCTCGATCGTCCTTGAGGGCGGTGAAATGAAAAACATGGGAGCCTTTTGTGATGAACTTAACCATTTCGGCATGGGCTTTTCGTGGGGCGGGTTTGAAAGCCTGGTTCTGCCCCAGGAAGTAACGCCGGTAAGAAGCGCGACCGAATGGAACGCCCCCGGCCCCTTGATCCGGCTTCACATTGGCCTAGAGGATGTCGACGACTTAAAAGCAGACTTGGAGGCGGCCCTAAAACGCTTTCAAAAAACCATTTAACTTTAAGGCGCTCCCGGCTACAGTCCTCCCATGTTTGAAAATGCAGATTTCCTGGCCTTTTTATTGTCGCTCAAGGTAGCGCTTCTGGCGGCCCTTTTGGGCTTGCCTTTGGCGATTTTCCTGGCCTGGATTTTGGCCTTTAAAAATTTTAAGGGCAAAACCTTTCTGGACCTTATCATCCACGCGCCCCTGGTTTTGCCGCCGGTGGTGATTGGCTATTTGCTATTAATCGCGTTTTCGCCCAGCGGCTTTTTTGGTGGTTTCCTAAAAAATTCACTGGGCATTGAGATCGCCTTTACCTGGGTCGGCGC
>JAZFRG010000032.1:0-6088 GCA_036445535.1 Sphingomonadales bacterium | reverse complement strand
GATAGTTGATGTGCGAATCACCAACCCTTTTTCAGGGAATTTCCCCAACCCCTTAAAAGAAAAGAATAAATTCCGTTTTAAAAGCCTAAACCTGTAGATGATGCTTTTGTTTTTGGTTCGCTTGAATTACATTTTCCCGACCATGCCCCAAGCCAAAAAAAACCGAACCGCTTCTGCCCCTAACCTGAATTTGGGCCTAAAGGTTTTACGAAAAACATTAAAAACCTTGAGTGGCGAGCCCGGCGTTTACCGAATGCTGGATGAAAAAGGCCAGGCGCTTTATGTCGGCAAGGCCAAGAACCTTAAAAAAAGGGTGGTCAGCTATACCCGGATCCAGGCGCTGCCTACCCGGTTAAAGCGCATGGTTACTTCGACCCGCTCTATGGAGATTATCACCACCCATACCGAGGCCGAGGCCTTGTTGCTGGAAGCCAACCTGATCAAGAAATTAAAGCCTCGGTACAATGTTGTTTTGCGCGATGATAAATCGTTCCCGCACATTCTTTTGCGGGGCGATCACAAATGGGCGCAAATAAAAAAACATCGGGGAGCACAAAAAAAAGATGGTGACTATTTTGGCCCCTTTGCTTCGGTTGGGGCAGTTAACCGAACCCTCAACACCTTGCAAAAAGTCTTCCTGCTGCGATCTTGCTCAGACTCGGTTTTTAATTCCCGGACCAGGCCTTGTCTTTTATTTCAAATCAAACGTTGCTCAGGACCCTGCGTTGATAAAATTTCTCATGACGATTATTCGGTCCTGGTTGAGGATGCCCGAAATTTTCTTAAGGGCAGCAAAACCGATATCCAAAAGCGCCTAGCCAAAAAAATGCATAAAGCCAGCGCCACCCTGGAATATGAAAAGGCCGGGGCTTTTCGGGACCGGCTTGAGGCCCTGACAAAAATTCAGGCGCGCCAGAACGTCAATGCCACAGAACTAAAGGACGCCGATGTCATTGCCATTTATGGGATTGCGGGGAAAACCTGCGTTCAGGTTTTCTTTTTCAGGGGCGGACAAAATTGGGGAAATCGTTCTTATTTTCCAAGCCACCCCCCGGACGAGGATATAGATAAAATACTTGGTGCTTTTATCAGCCAGTTTTATGCCAGCAAAATCGCCCCCGGGTTACTTCTCACAAACCTGGTTCCTGAAAGCCAGGCCCTTATGGAAATCGCTTTTTCTGAAAAGGCAGGCCGCCGGGTGTTAATCTCAAAACCGACCAGGGGTAAAAGGGCGGCCCTCGTGAAAGAGGCCGAAAATAATGCTAAAGGGGCTCTTGAGCGCAGAATGGCAGAAACCACCGCCCAGGAAAAAGCCCTGAAAGGGGTTGCCGAACTTTTCGACGTGGAAAGTGATTTAAAACGGGTTGAGGTTTATGACAACAGCCATATTTCAGGCAAGAACCAGGTAGGGGGGATGATTGCCGCAGGGCCGGAAGGATTCCTTAAAAACGGTTACCGTAAATTTAACATCAAGGATGAAACGCTTAGCCCCGGGGATGATTACGGGATGATGCGGGAGGTTTTTACGAGGCGTTTTTCAAGGCTGCAAAAGGAAGACCCTGACCGGGAAAAGGGTAGCTGGCCAGATCTGGTTTTAATCGATGGCGGCAAGGGGCAGCTTTCTTCAGCCCATCAGATTTTGGGGGATCTGGGGATCGAGGATTTAAATGTTGTGGCAATCTCAAAGGGACCTGACCGGAACGCGGGCCGCGAGCAATTCCACATTAAGGACAAACCGTCTTTTACATTGGCGCCAAATTCGCCTGAGCTTTATTTTTTACAAAGACTCAGAGATGAGGCCCATCGCTTTGCCATTAGTGCACACCGGGTTCAGCGGAAAAAAACAACTTTTTCCTCACCCCTTGATGAAATCCCCGGTATTGGGCCAACCAGAAAAAAAGCTCTGCTAAATCACTTCGGGTCAGCCGCTGGGGTCAAGGATGCCGGAATCAAGGACCTGGAAGCGGCTGAGGGAATTTCCAAAGCTATGGCCGATGCGATTTACGGTTTTTTTCATGACGAGCGTTGACCAAAGGTGGTAAGCCAATATTCTGAAATTGGACTTAAAAAAATGATTAAAAATATTCCAAATATTTTAACGATGTCGCGGATTGTGGTGATCCCCCTTGTTATTGGATCTTTTTATTTGGACTTTCCAACCAGTAACTGGGTCGCTTTTGTTTTATTTACGCTGGCGGGAATCACTGATTATTTTGATGGCCTGGTCGCCAGGTCTTATAATGTCACTTCAAGAATGGGCCAATTTCTGGATCCCATCGCCGATAAACTAATGGTGGTTTCGGTTATTGTTATGCTGGTTGGTTTTCAAACCATTACCGATTTTCATATTTTAGCGGCGATCGTTATTTTACTCAGGGAAATTCTGGTCTCGGGCTTGAGAGAATTTTTATCCGACCTCAAGGTTTCGGTCCCGGTTACTTTTTTGGCTAAATGGAAAACTGCGGTTCAGATGATTGCCTTAGGCGGACTTTTGATGGGCGAGGCAGCCCCCGATTGGCTTCCAGCCATGGATATTAGCCTGACTCTTTTGTGGATCGCTGCGGTCCTGACCCTTTACACCGGTTTTGATTATCTGAAAGCCGGGTTGAAACATATTTAGAGGTGACCATGAAAATTCTTTATTTTGCCTGGGTGAGAGAATATGTCGGGAAAAGCGAAGAAACTTTGGCCCTTCCAAAAACCTTAATAACGGTTTCTGATCTTATCGAATTTTTGAGCGAAAAGGATGGTGGCTACCGCGAGGCCTTCAAAGACCCTTCAAGACTAAGAGCGGCCATCAACCAAACCTTTGTCCCTCTTGACCATAACCTTAAAGGCGGTGAGGAAGTCGCATTTTTTCCGCCAGTAACGGGAGGCTGAAGCCTAAAAATGACAGTGAAAGTCCAGCAGGAAGATTTTAATGCCCCTGAAGAGGTGGGCGCGATGTACCACCGTTGTGACAACCCGGGCGCTGTGGTGACCTTTACCGGGCTGGTCAGGGGTCTTGAAGAGCGTGGTAAACTTGAAGCCCTGGTTCTGGAGCACTACCCGGGTATGACCGAGCGCCAACTTGAGGTGGTTGAAACCGAAGCTAGGGGCAGATGGGACCTTCAAGACTGTCTTATTATCCACCGCTATGGGAAATTAAAACCTAAAGAGCAAATCGTCCTGGTTGCCTGTATTTCTGCCCACCGAGCCGACGCCTTTGAAGCCGCTTCTTTTCTAATGGACTGGCTTAAAACCGAGGCCCCGTTTTGGAAAAAGGAAATTTATAAGGATGGCACCTCTTGGGTTGAGGCCAAGGCAAGCGATGAAGAAAAGGCAAAACGCTGGAAGGCCTAATCTGAAAGCTCACGGCTTCGCTTAACCGCCGTCAAAACCGCTTTTTCAATAAGCTTTGCAAGCGCCTCATCCTTCATCATAACCCCAAGCGCCGCCTCTGTGGTCCCCCCGGGGCTAGTAACTTTTTGTCTCAAGGGGGCGGCCTCTTCACCTGTAATCTGCATCAAGGCGGCGGAACCGATAAAGGTTTCTTTTGCCAATTGGTACGCTAGGTCTTCGTTTAGGCCGGCGGCAAAACCGGCCTCAGCCAGGGCCTCAATAAAATAATAAAAATAGGCCGGGCCTGAACCGGACAAGCAGGTGACAATATCGATAGCATTTTCATCAGGCACCCGAACAACCTCGCCGACAACCGCGGCCAGTTCCTCGGCATTGTCCAAATCCTGATCCGTGGCCGCCGGGTTGCCAAAAATAGCACTGATGCCCTTGCCAATAGCTGCCGGAGTATTGGGCATAATCCTAACGATGGGAAAGCTTTTGCCAAACTTTTCTTCAAAGGTTTCAATCCGTTTTCCAGCGGCTACCGAAACCAGCAAAGTATTTCCAAGGGGGATTGAATGCGCGGCTTGGAAAACATCTGCCATGAACTGTGGCTTGACCGCAAAAACAATCAGCCTTGGCACCCGGGAAGGGTCATAATCTACAAGGTGTTCCAGAACTTCGATTTTTTGAAGACCAAGCGACGTGCGGATGGCCTCTTCCCCCCTGGGATCAACGGCCACCACCGCGCCCTCTTTAAGCCCGGCCTTGACCCAGCCTTTCAGCATCGCACCGCCCATATTTCCCGCGCCGATCAAGAGCAAAGGACTTTCGGACGTAATTTCAGAAAAGAACGTCATGGAGTGACTTACCTAATCGTCAGCGAAATTTAGGCTTCGCCAACCGTATTTAACATGGCAGCATCCACCGCCTCGGCCGGAGATTTATCGGTCCAGGCGACAAACTGGAAAACCGGGTAAAAACGCTCACACTCAGATAAGGCAATTTCCACCAGCAAGCTGGCGGTGGCAGAGCTTACCCCGTTTTCTTCGTCTTCAGCAAGTGAAGCATGGCGAAACATAATGACATTATCTTCATCCCAAATTTCAAAATGCCCGACCCAAAGCCGCTCGTTCAAGATCGAAAGCGTTTCATACACTTGAGGTTTCCTGTCTTCCGGAATTGAAAGATCCAGAATACAGGCAAGTTGAAGAATTTGGCCCTCTTCCTGCCAGAAAAACCGAAGAAAATACTCACACCACTTGCCTTTTACGGTGGCAGAGATTTCTTCGTCGCTCATGCGTTCATAGGGCCAACCATTGACACCTAGGACATGTTCGATATTTTCAAGAGCATTTACAAGAGGTTGCATAAGGTCGTCCGCTAATGTTGTGGCCATTGTCATAGCTCCCTAAGCTGTGGCCCGCCGGGGTATATCCCATTCCCCTCCTCCGACCCGGCACTCAAATTAACACAAGATGTGGTTGATTTGCCCCGACGGCCACTAAATGTAGCTTGCCACCCCCGAGTCGTGAGGGCAAGCCATAAAAGCCATTTTTTATGAAATTAGTGAAATTTCTTGTGGATAAGTCTGATTATTTTTTGCCTTTTGAATTTTTTTCAAGGGCTTCAAGGCGGGCGTTGAGTGCTTTATTTTCAACGGTCATCTTGTTAAATCTGTCTTTTAAGACCTCAAAATCTTCGCGGGGAACCAGGTCAAATTCACTGGCCAAACGCTCAATCCGGGCGCGGACCAGGCCATCGCATTCCTTTTTCATGCTGTCCAGAGTGCCCACCAGGCCAGTGGCCAGTTTCGATAAATCATCGATAAACGGGTTGTCGGTTTGCATTCTAAATCCCTTTTTGGCTTCTGATTTCGGTGCAACATTACTCCGCCCCTTATGCCATGTCAAAATAACAAAAAAGTTTATCTTTTTTCCCGGAAAAATTTGGCCTTTTTCTTGACAAAGGCTCAGGGGTAGCCATGATCTGCCAACTCATTTAAAAAAATATGGATTGTAAAATTATGACCTTCCCCACCTTGTTCGCCGTTATGGAATACCACAACATTGATCCGGAAATTTTCCGCATCGGGCCAATAGCATTGAAATGGTATTCAATGGCCTACATTGGCGGCCTTTTAGGCGGCTGGTGGTGGATGATCAAATTCACCAAGGTCAAGGACACCCCTTTTTCCAGGTTGCAGGTTGATGAATTTGCTTTTTCTGCGCTTTTAGGTGTCATTCTGGGCGGTCGCCTGGGCTATGTCCTTTTTTACAAACCCATGGAATATTTAAATGACCCGATCAGCATTTTTAAAGTCTGGGAAGGGGGAATGTCTTTCCACGGCGGGTTAATTGGAGTGATGCTGGCAATCTGGTGGTTTACCCGGACCCGTAAAATCAGCATTCACAGGTTTTCTGATTACATGGCCTGCACGGTTCCGATCGGTCTCTTTTTTGGCCGGGTTGCCAATTTTATCAACGGCGAGCTTTGGGGTGCGCCATCGGATGCCGCCTACGCAATGAAATTTCCAACAGGTGGTGATGTTGGTCGCCATCCCAGCCAGCTTTATGAAGCCTTCCTGGAGGGCATTGTGCTTTTCGCGATTTGTAATTTCCTGATGCGGCGCACCAAAGCGCTATTTTACCCAGGCATGACCGTTGGCGTCTTTTTCGTCTGCTACTGGTTTTTCCGGTACATCGTAGAATTTGTACGGATGCCGGATGAACATCTTGGCAAACTTTGGGGTTTCATCAGCATGGGG
>JAZFRG010000031.1:0-3180 GCA_036445535.1 Sphingomonadales bacterium | reverse complement strand
CCTGGATCAGCTCGGTGACCTCGGCGCCAATCATGTGGGCGCCCAAAAGCTCACCGGTCTTGGCATCAAATATGGTTTTGATAAAACCCTCGGTTTCGCCAAGGGCAATCGCCTTGCCGTTGCCAATAAAGGGAAACTTTCCAACTTTTAATTCATGCCCCGCCTTTTTCGCAGCTTCTTCGGTTAGGCCAACGCTGGCGACCTGGGGCCGGCAATAGGTACAGCCGGGGATATTTGATTTATCGAGGGCATGCAGGTTTTTACCGCCGGCAATTTTCTCAGCAACAATAACCCCTTCGTGCATTGCCTTGTGGGCCAACCACGGTGGCCCCGTCATATCGCCAATCGCCCACAGACCCGGAACGCCGGTTGCGCCCCACTGGTCGGTGACAACATGGCCTTTGTCAACTTTTACGCCAACAGTCTCGAGGCCAATGTTTTCAACGTTGCCGGTAATGCCAATGGCAAGGATGACTTTGTCATACGTCGCTGTCCGGCCGCCCTTGAAGGTGGCGGTGACATTCTTAGCGCCCGGTTTGAGGCCCTCAACGGTGACCCCGGTTTCAATACCGATGCCCTGTTTTTTGAAAGTTTTTTCTGCAAACGCAGAAACTTCATGGTCTTCCTGGGGCAGGATTTTATCCAAAACCTCAACGACATCTACCTTTGCACCCATGTCGTGGTAAAAGCTGGCAAATTCCATGCCAATCGCGCCGGAGCCTATAACCAATAAACTTTCAGGCATTTCCGCCGGTAAAAGCGCGTGCTTGTAGGTCCAGATGTTTTTGCCGTCCGCTTTAAGATCACCAAATTCCCGGGCCCTGGCCCCGGTCGCCAGAATAATGTTCTTGGCGGGGTATTGTTTGCCGTTCACCTCAAGGGTGTTTGCTTTGACGAGCTTACCTTCGCCTTCGATGACCTCAATCTTGTTCTTTTTCATCAAAAATTTTACGCCGTTGGTCAGCTGTTTGGCGGTCGCCCGGCTACGCTCAACGACTTTTTTGAAGTCAAAACCCTCGTCCTTGGCCTTGAGCCCAAAATCGGCGGCGTTCTGGATCAGGTGGCGAACTTCGGAGGTGCGCAGCAGGGCCTTTGTCGGGATGCAACCCCAATTGAGGCAAATTCCGCCCAGGTGTTCACGCTCCACCACGGCTACTTTCATGCCCAGTTGCGCGGCACGGATGGCAGCAACATAGCCGCCAGGCCCGCCGCCTAAAACAAGTAAATCATAAGTGTTTGCCATAATTTTTTCCTAATAAAGCAGAACCGCGGGGGTTTCCAAAAACTCCTGGATTGCCTTCATTAATTG
The DNA here is from genome assembly GCA_036445535.1 of Sphingomonadales bacterium. Lineage (GTDB taxonomy): Bacteria > Pseudomonadota > Alphaproteobacteria > Sphingomonadales > SMXR01 > SMXR01. Next base: position 1,871 of record JAZFRG010000031.1, on the reverse strand, counting down.
GGCCCCAATCGCGCCGTCAACCGCACGGTGATCAAACGCGCCGGTCATCGCCATGAAATTCTGGTTCTCGAGATTGCCATCCTTTAGGACTGGCCGTTCCATTCCAGCACCGATGGCCAAAATCCCCGATTGCGGTGGGTTAATCACCGCGGAAAATTCCTTGATGCCAAACATCCCCAAATTTGAGATCGAGAAGGTTCCACCCTGATAATCCTGGGGCATCAGTTTTCCATCCCGGGCCTTGCCGGCAAGCATTTTCATTTCCGCCGAAATAACCTTCATATCCTTCTCATTAGCACCGCGAATTATAGGCGTAATGAGCCCGCCCGGGATCGCCACCGCCACCGAAATATCAGCACGGCCGAAGCTGTACATTTTATCCCCAGCCCACTGGACATGGGCATCTGGGACCTTGATGAGCGCCATCGCCACCGCTTTGATGATGAAATCATTGACCGAAACCTTGGCACCATCAAATTGCCCGTTAATCTGTTTCCGGACCGCCAAAAGCTCGGTGATATTGGCTTCCAGCGTTAAATAATAATGCGGGATGGTGGTTTTGGATAAGGTCAAACGCTCGGCAACAATCTTTCTGACATTGTTGATCCGCACTTCTTGGCGGGGCGGATCCAAAGCGCCGCCAAATGCCGGAACCTGAATATCTGGTGCCGTAGGGGATACAGATATTGTTTTTCTGCCCTCAACGTCAGCCTTGACAATGCGACCACCGGGCCCGGAGCCTTGAAGCGTTGCAATATCAATACCCTTTTCAGCTGCAATGCGCCGGGCAAGGGGGGAGGCTTTTATTCTGCCGCCACTAGCCGGAACGGGTGCGGCGGCTGGTTTAGGGGCTTCCTTAGCAATTGGCTTTACCGGCTCTGGTTCAGGGGCCGCAGGTTTTTCTGGCTCTGGTTTTTTAGCTGCGGGTGCGGCAGAGGCGTCCTCACCTTCTTCCAACAAGATCGCAATGACGTCGCCCACCGGTACGCCTTCGGTGCCCTCAGCAATAACTATTTTACTGATCACACCCTCGTCGGCGGTTTCAACCTCCATGGTCGCCTTATCGGTCTCAATCTCGGCGATGACATCCCCGGGTTCAATGGTATCGCCCTCTTTGACGTGCCATTTCGCCAGGTTCCCGGTTTCCATAGTTGGGCTCAAGGCCGGCATTTTTATTTCAATTGGCATTGATATGGCCCCCTTTTGAGAGTTCGCGCCAAAAGCTCCAAGCTACCGCCAGCCCGGAAAGGCCAAAGGCCACAGGAAAAGAGCTCAGCGCAACGTTTGCCATTGGCACGTCCTGGAGAACAGGAAATCCCCGGGCAGTATCCAAAAAATTTGAATACAAGGGATACATAAAGTTAAAAATGGTCCCGGCGGCAAAGCCGGTGAGCCAATAAATCCAGCGATTTTGCATGGTAATTGCATTTAAAAAATAATAAAGAAAAGCACCAATTAAAAGCGCCCCTAAAAACCCGTTTAAATAAACTATCCCGGCGATAACCCCGGCAAAACCAAAAACCCCTAACCACTCGGGAGTGTTTACATAATTTGCAAATGTCGGGCTAACCAAAATCCCCACCAAAAACGGCGCCATAAAATACAGCAGAACCAGCGGCGATTTAAATATCGCCCGCCACAAATGGCTATGATCCAGTTGAATCCGCTTAAACATACTATTTCCTGTAACTCACTTTTTTGGCTGCGCTAACAACTTCGTCGACAGAAATTAGCGCCATTCTTTCAAGATTGGCAGCATAGGGCATCGGCACATCGGCATTGGTGACGCGCGCCACCGGGGCATCGAGATCATCAAAAGCCTCTTCCATAAGCCTTGCTGAAATTTCGGAGGAAATCGAGCATTGCGGCCA
>JAZFRG010000030.1:0-4767 GCA_036445535.1 Sphingomonadales bacterium | reverse complement strand
GTGGAGGTTTTGGCGGGGACCAATTTACCGATGCTGATTAAACTTGCGAGCATCAGGGAGACCGCAAACCTCGAGGACGCTGTTGCCCAAGCCGAAGAATCGGGCCGCAAATACATTAATAACGCTTCTAAAGTGCTCGGAACCTAAAAATTGCAGGAACAGACCGCTAAAACCGAACAGATTGTCAACAAGCGCGGGCTCCATGCCCGGGCCTCGGCAAAATTTGTCGATGTCGCCGAAAAATTCCAATCAAAAATTTCTGTTGAAAAAGAGGGCACCAAAGTTTCCGGGAAATCAATAATGGGCTTGCTGCTTTTGGCGGCAGCAAATGGTGAAAGCGTTACTATTGAAGCCACCGGAAGAGACGCCGAAGAGGCGGTTCTTGTGCTTGCCCATCTAGTGAAATCCGGGTTTTATGAGACAGATTAGCCCTAAACAACTGCGTCTCTAAACCATCCTGTTATTCCAAGCCGCTTGCCATCACAAAATGGCGCGACGTAGCTAACCGAATGGTCCATCGGGGTTTGGAACAAATTCAGGGAATTAAAGCGCGGCATATAGCCTTCCTCGATGTTGCCGTCCTGATCATAAAATTGCAAATAACCACCCCAGTCGGTATTCCAGTCTTTGGAAAAATTCATGACATAGGCCACGCGTCGGCTGGTCACTGGTTCAAAGTCGTTGTGCCTGGTCAAAAAATTATTGCTCCGGTACCAAGTGGCTTGCGCATTAGCACCAACAATTTCCTTGATGCCACTGACCTCGCGGATAAATTTCAGGGTCACCTCAGAGCGGATAAAATCATAAACCCGGTATAAAAAATGATCGGCGTAGAATTTTTTCAGGCGCTCGTCATCCAACGGAAAACAATAATAGAGAAACTGGAAATCGTGGGCCGCCTGGCCTGAAAGTTTTTCCATAAATTCCTGGCGTTCTGTCGGCGACATGGATGAAATGGCCTGCTCTGTGGTAATCAGACTTTTTTCGCCGTCCTTATAACCAACAACCCACTCGGTTTCTTCTGTCAAACAGCGGTAAACGCGATCAGCAGAAGCTTGGCTTAAAACATTTTTGATCTGAACCCGTTTGTTTTTTGCAAACTGGCTCGCCAAGGCGGGAATATCAAGGTCATCGTTCAAACTTAAATTCATGGTCTTTTATGACAAGTTTTTGGTGAAAAAGAAAAGAAAATAGGCCGGAAAGGGCGGGTTTTTAAATATAAAGAAAAACTTATATAAAGACTTCTTTATGCTTGCCTGACCAAAGTCATCCTGATATAAGCCAGATCTTAATGGGTTGTCAGGGAAAACCCCCTAAGACCCCACCCTAACCATAAAGATTATTAGAGGTTTTTCAGATGTCGAGCAAAAACGATTATAAAGTCGCGGATATCAGCCTGGCCGAATGGGGCCGCCGTGAAATAAACATAGCAGAAACAGAAATGCCAGGCTTAATGGCGCTTCGCGAAGAATATAAAGGCAAGTCCCCGCTTAAGGGAGCGCGGATTGCCGGGTGCCTTCATATGACCATCCAGACTGCGGTTTTAATTGAAACTCTGGTGGAACTTGGGGCCGAAATCCGCTGGAGCTCGTGCAATATCTTCTCGACCCAGGACCACGCGGCTGCAGCAATAGCTGCCGCTGGAATCCCGGTCTTTGCCTGGAAAGGTGAGACAGAGGACGAATTTAACTGGTGCATAAAAGAAACCATCATCGGCACCGATGGCTGGACCCCCAACATGATCCTCGATGATGGCGGCGACCTGACCGTGATGATGCACAACCAGTTCCCCGAATTAATGAAAGAAGTCAAAGGCATTTCCGAGGAAACCACCACCGGGGTCCTCCGGCTTTATCAAATGGAAAAGAAAGGCACTCTTGGCGCGCCCGCCATCAATGTCAACGATTCCGTTACCAAATCCAAATTTGACAACCTTTATGGTTGTCGTGAAAGCCTTGTCGACGGCATCAAACGAGCTACGGACGTAATGGTCGCGGGCAAGGTTGCCGTGGTCAATGGTTACGGTGATGTTGGCAAGGGCTCGGCGGCAAGCCTTAGGAACCAGGGTGCACGGGTTTTGATCACCGAAATTGATCCCATTTGCGCCTTGCAAGCCGCCATGGAAGGCTACCAGGTCGTGACTATGGATGAAGCCGCCCCAATTGGAGATATTTTTGTCACCGCAACCGGCAACATGGACATTATTACGCTTGAGCACATGCGCGCCATGAAAGACCGGGCAATCGTTTGCAACATCGGCCATTTTGATAACGAGATCCAGATTGAGACTTTGGATAATTTCAAATGGGAAGAGGTCAAACCCCAGGTTGATGAAGTTGAATTCCCGGATGGCAAGCGCCTTATTATTCTCGCCAAAGGTCGCCTTGTGAACCTTGGTTGCGCCACCGGCCACCCCAGTTTTGTCATGAGCGCCTCTTTCACCAACCAGGTCATGGCGCAGATTGAGCTGTGGGACCACCATGATAATTACGAGCATAAAGTCTATACCCTGCCAAAACATCTGGATGAAAAAGTGGCCACTTTGCATTTGGAGCGCTTAGGCGTCCACTTGACCAAACTTTCCAAAAAACAGGCGGACTATATTGATGTAAAAGTGACCGGGCCGTTTAAGCCTGATCATTATAGATACTAATCTTAAACGCTTTTTAACCTTAGTAATGTAGGGCCTGGGCAATGATTATTTCCCGGGCCTTTGCATAACCGCTTGCACAGAGGCGGCCTGGGCGATTAGTCTTGGGTTTAAAGGGGCTAAAGAGCGTGAAAAAATTCCTCGTTTTACTCGCCAGTGTGGTTGTTTTCCTGGGGTTTTCCGGGCCCGCCCTGGCGCTTGATTTTCTGGAGGTTTTAGAGCATTCGGATTTAGTTTTCTTTGTTCTCTTATCGGGCCTTTTTATCACCCTGAGTATCTGGGCTATTCTGGAGCGCCAGGTGATCGCCCGGCGCTTTAAAAAAATCCTTCAAGCCAAAGCCATTGAGGATGAACTTTTAGACTTTGCTCCGGCGGGGTATTTGATCCTTAGAAAAGGCGGTTTTTGTTATTGTTCGGACCGGCTTAGGGAATGGCTTGGAATGACAACGCCGGTGAGCCATTTTGAGCAACTTAAAGCCCACGGCAAAAAACCTGGGTTTGATGAAGAGAGCTTCGATAAACTAAGGAACTACATTTTGCAAATTGCCAAGCGGCGAATTCCATTGCCGCTGCGCCTGACCCACACCCTTCAGGACGAGGAGTTATTTGTTTTTGGAAAAAACCTGAAAGGACCAGACCCTGACGATTCGGCAATTTTACTCTGGGTAACTTTAGGCGAAGCGGTAAAACCCAATATTCGGGGTAAAACCGCAGGCGGAAAGGCAGGAGAAGCCTTCCCCACCGCCGAGGGGTTTGATTTATACCTTGAGGCGCAATCTGAAACCTTGAACGGCTTATCCACCTCGGTCGCAATTTTTGGCCCCGACCAGGCGCTTCGTTTTTGTAACCAGGCGTTTCGGGGGTTGTGGTCAATACCCGAAAAATGGGAACTGGCCGTCCCCAACCACAGTGAATTTTTAGATCGCATGCGCGAGGAACGCCGGCTTCCTGAGCAGGCTGATTTCGCCTCCTGGAAAAAACATATTCTGTCGTATTATTCCAAACTTCGCGATCCGGTTGAGGAAATGTGGCATCTGCCCGATGGCCGAACCCTTCGGGTGATCACCCAACCCTATCTTTTGGGGGGCTTGATTGTGTTTTTCGAAGACGTTACAGACCGGTTGGATCTTGAGCGGTCCTATAACACCTTAATCGCCGTGCAACGCGAAACCCTGGATCAATTACAAGAAGCGGTCACGGTTATCGGTAGCGACGGCAGGATCCAGCTGTTTAACCCAAATTTCGTGAAAACCTGGAAACTGAAAGCCTCAGATTTAAAAAACCGCCCGCATATCAGTGAAATTCTGGAAATGTGCAAACCGCTTTTAAACATCAACCCGGAAATCTGGAATGAGCAAAAAAACCAGATCCTGGGCTATGTCATCAACCGCGACCAACGGACCGGAAAGTGGGAGCTGACCAACAGCCGGGTTTTACAGTTCAATATTGTCCCGTTGCCCGATGGTGCGACGCTTTTAACCCTATCGGACGTATCGGATTCGTTTGAAATTGAAAGCGCCATGACCGAAAAATCAAGGGCCATAGAAGGCGCTGAAAAAATTAAAAACGATTTCATTTCCAGTATTTCTGACGATCTTCGATTGCCGATAGCCTCGATCCAAAGTTTTGCGGAAATTTTGGACAAGGAATATTTTGGTCCCTTAAATGACAAACAAAAGAACTATTTGTCGTGGATATTAAAGGCCTCCACCCAGGTAAAAACCTTTATGGATGATGTCATTGATCTTGCGGAAATTGAGGCAGGGCGCGCAACCCTGGAGGCAAAAGAATTCGATTTAAGCCAAAGTCTAAAAGAAATTGTTGATGAGGTACGCGAAAAACCCCACCGAAAACATTTCACAATCGCGGCCCGGTTTGGCACCACAACCGGGAAAATAACCGGGGACGAAGTTAGATTTAAAAAGGCCTTGGTTAATATTTTTGAGGATGCAGTTGAGCGCATTCCCGCGGGAGGAAAAATTACTGTTTCCTCTAAAGGCAGTGATGATCTGGTTGAAATCAGCATTTCCTACCTCAATGCGGAAATCCCGGCGTTTATGCGGGATCAACCAACTGAGAAAAATAAAGAGAGCCCAAAACCCATGGCCGAAAAAGAT
>JAZFRG010000029.1:0-4102 GCA_036445535.1 Sphingomonadales bacterium | reverse complement strand
AGGGGTTGATGTCGTGATTTCAATGGTGCCGGAAGGCAAACACTCCAAAGCGGTAGATTTGGGGGAGCAGGGGGTTTTGAAAAATGCCGCACCGGGGACCCTTCTTATTGATTGTTCAACCATTGATGTTGGGACCTCCAGAGAAATCCATGCTGCGGCTGAAAAAGCCGGGTTCCAAATGCTAGATGCGCCGGTATCGGGCGGCGTAGGGGGTGCCGAAGGAGCCACGCTTACCTTGATGGTTGGCGGCACGGATGAAGCCTTTGCCTTGGGGGAAAAAATCCTGGAACCTATGGCCGGAAAAATTTTTCACTGCGGTCCGGCCGGCAATGGCGAGGCGGTTAAAATTGTTAACAATATGCTGTTGGCGGTCACCATGATTGGGACTTCAGAAGCGTTTGCCCTGGGGCGCCGCCTTGGGATTGATGATCAGATTTTATTTGATGTTGCCTCGACTTCTTCGGGGCGCAACTGGTCGCTGGACACCTATTGTCCGGTGCCGGGCCCGGTGCCAACATCACCCGCTAATCGCGACTATGCGCCGGGTTTTACGGCGGACATGATGCTAAAAGACCTACGCTTAGCCAAAACAGCAGCCATTGAGACCGAGGCCGAAACCCCACTGGGGGCTATGTCCGAGGTGCTTTACAGCAACCTTTCCAATGGCGGCAATGGCCAGTTGGATTTTTCGGGAATTTTTAAAATGCTGAATAAAGATATTTAAAATCCACCAGCCAATACTCTGAATTGTCAGAATTTAGTATTTTCTGGTAATTTAATTTCATTTTGGTATAACTTTATTGGGAAGGGGTTGCCTGGATTAAATCCTAACGGGAGCCAAAAATGGAAAAACCTTTAAATTTAAAAAAGCTTGGCACCGAGGTCAGTCCTGACCACGCTAAAGAAACCTTTTTTAAATCAATTTCAGTGGTGGAACGTTTGCACCAAAAGCTCCACTACATCCTGGCTTTAATGCTGGAAAAAACCCCGTTTGCGGATGTTAGCCCGGTCCAGGCTTTGTTAATGTATAACATTTCTGACCACCAGACGACGGTGGGCGAGCTTAAAACCCGAGGGTTTTATCTGGGCACCAATGTTACCTATAATTTGAAAAAATTGGTCAAGGCCAAGTATGTTAATCGAGTCGTTAGCCCTCTTGATAAACGTTCAATGAAGGTTTCATTAACCCCCAAGGGGAAAAAGGTTCGCGAGCTTGTAAACACGTTTTTTAATAAGGAGCTTGAAACCATTCTGGAATTTTGCCCCCTGGAGTTTCACGATATAGAAACCAGCTTGCATGTTAACGAAACCTGGGACCAGTTTTGGGCGCTACAAATACAAAGCCAGGATGAGAACATTTCCTAGCCGGAAAAAATTCATTAAAAATTCACTTTATTTTTCAGTACTTTAATATTGTGCTGAATGGGGTTGTCGGTTAAGTTTCCGGCGACGGCAAAAAAAACTGGGTTCCTAAAAACGCCGGAGCGCAGCACACTTAAGAGGATTTAATGGCCATTGATTATGAAAAGCACTATGCGGATGCCATTGGCAAGGTAAAGGCAGAGGGTCGCTATCGGGTGTTTAATGATATTAAACGGGTGAAAGGGGACTTTCCGCGGGCTCAACATTTTTTTGAAAACCGCCAGCGCGAAGTCACGGTCTGGTGTTCCAATGACTATTTGGGCATGGGTCAGCACCCTGTGGTTCTGGATGCCATGCATAAGGCTTTGGATGAATGCGGGGCTGGCTCCGGGGGCACGCGAAACATCGCAGGAACCAACCATTATCATGTTTTACTGGAAGCGGAGTTGGCGGACCTTCACCAAAAAGAAGCCGGGCTTTTGTTTACCTCGGGGTATATTTCCAACGCAGCAACCTTATCGACCCTGGCCATGGCTTTGCCGGGATGCGTGGTTTTCTCTGACCAAATGAACCATGCTTCAATGATCCAGGGGATTCGGGGGTCCAAGGCGGTGCGTCATATTTTTAAGCATAATGATGTAAATCATCTGCGCAGCCTTTTGGAAGAAACGCCCCGCGATCTGCCTAAATTAATCGCCTTTGAATCGGTTTATTCCATGGATGGCGATATCGCCCCGATAAAAGAATTTTGCGACCTGGCGGATGAATTTAACGCCATTACCTATCTTGATGAAGTCCACGCGGTTGGCCTTTACGGACCTCGCGGCGGAGGTATTTCCGAGCGCGATAACCTGGCGGACCGGGTTACCGTAATTGAGGGCACCCTGGCCAAAGCTTTTGGTGTTATGGGGGGGTATATTACGGCTTCCAAAAACCTTGTTGATCTGGTGCGCTCGTACTCACCGGGGTTTATTTTTACGACCTCGCTTTCCCCGGTCCTGGCGGCGGGGGCCTTGGCCAGTGTCAAGCACTTGAAATCAAGCAATGTTGAGCGTCGTGGCCATCAAGAGCGGGCGGCAACCCTGAAAAACCTTTTTGCCCAGCATAATTTGCCGGTGATGCCTTCGGTTTCCCACATTGTACCACTTTTTGTTGGCGACCCGGTTTTGACCAAAGAGGTTTCAGATACGCTTTTGAACGAATTTCATATTTATGTTCAACCGATTAATTATCCCACCGTTCCGAAGGGCACGGAGCGGCTTCGCTTTACTCCAAGCCCCTTGCATACGGATGAAATGATGGCTGAGTTAGTGGGAGCTTTGGGGGTAATTTGGGATCGCTTAAAACTCAGGCGCGCCGCCTGAACCTACCCGGTTATTTAGATAGGTAGCTGTTTCTTTTTCCGAGGCCAATTTGCCGGGCCAGTTCCGAACGCTTTTGGGCATAGCTTGGGGCAACCATTGGATAATCTTTTGGCAGACCCCACTTGGCGCGATACTGATCCGGGGTAAGACCAAATTTTGAGCGCAGGTGGCGTTTTAACATTTTCAGTTTTTTGCCGTCTTCCATGCAAATTATGAAATCCTTGGTGATCGATTTGTCGGCTTCAACCGCAGGCTTTTGAGTGGTTGCCATCATTTCATTGCGTTCGGAAATTTCAACCAGGGTCTGGTGAATTTTTTGAATTAACTTAGTAAGCTTTGAGGTTGGCAAAGGATTATTGCTAACGTAACCGGAAACAATCCCGGTTGCCAATTCCAACAGACGATCCTCGTCATAAGATTTTTGGACGTAGTTCATTAAAATATCCCGTTTAGTCTTGGGCCTAGACCCGGATGCAACGCCTACCAAGTTGCCCGAAAAGGCTTAATAATTCTTTAAACAACATCAGAATTTTAAATTATTTCTAATTTTCACTTTTTTCCTTCTAAAAACAAGGGGTTAAGAATTATTTCTACAATCAGTGGTATGTGCTTGGCGGACCAAGCCAACATGTGGTAAGACGAATTAGAAACGAAGCTTTTGGGTGTTGCGGGGGTTTTGGACCGACTTTTTTAAAATTTGCGGTTTATTCTCTTTCCCAAACGAATCGCGCATAGGAAAAAAGGAATTAGGGCAAAATGTCCAACGAGACCATTGTTGTTGGTTCTGACCACGCCGGGTTTTCTTTAAAGGAAACGCTTAAAGAGGCCTTGAAAGCTAAGGGGTTTGAAACCCTTGATGTTGGCACAAACTCGCCCGATTCGGTGGACTACCCGGACTTTGCCCATAAACTAGCTAAGGCTATCGAGGACGGGACCGCCACCCGAGGGGTGCTGGTCTGCGGCTCAGGTATAGGCATTAGCATTGCTGCCAATCGCCACTCAGTCATCAGGGCGGTCAATAGTACTTCACCGGAAATGGCCAAACTAGCCCGCCAACACAACGATGCCAATGTTTTGGCGCTAGGGGAGCGCCTGGTTGATGAAAGTGTCGCGCTTGAATGTCTGGATGCTTTTTTAAATACCGACTTTGAGGGCGGTCGGCACCAGGCCAGAGTTGAGAAGATATAAATGGAAAAGGCTTTGGAAAAAGGGATGGAAGGTTTTTTTACGCGCTCTTTAAAAGAGACGGATCCAGATGTTTATGCCTCGATCAAGGGTGAGGTAGAGCGCGACAAGTTGCAAATTGAGTTGATTGCCTCCGAAAACATAGTCTCCAAGGCGGTTCTTGAAGCTTTGGGCTCGCCCCTGACCAAAAA
>JAZFRG010000028.1:0-14473 GCA_036445535.1 Sphingomonadales bacterium | reverse complement strand
AGTGTTCCGGGCAGTGGGTGGCAATCATCACAGTGCCTTTCCGCTGGCCATGGTCTATGCTGCAATGGCCGAGAGTCTGAAGCTCATGTGCGACCAGATGGACGCCGGCAAGTTTGTAGACGAGGTCATCCGCGTGACCATTCAGGAGAACCTTGGCGCCCTCTTCAGCGGCGATGGCTATTCGTCGGAGCTGTACGAATTTGCTGAGAAAGGTAAACTGTTTCACTTGAAAAGCAGCCCCGAAGCCTACCAAGAGCTAACCTCGGAAAAGAACCTCAAGCTGTTTACCGAACTGGGAATATTCACCGATCGGGAGATTCATGCCCGACAAATTGTTTTGCTGGAAGCGTTCGCCATGGAAATTTGGATCGAGGCCCGCACTCTGCTGGACATCCTTCAGACCCGCATTCTCCCTGTCGCCATGGAAGCCGCCCGGCTGGACGACAAGTCCGGATTTACCTCAAAACTCTTAAGCGAAAAGAAGGATCTTGTTCAGCGTTTGCTTACTGAGACGGACAAACTTTCGGGCGCGTTTCAAGGCTACCCGGAGGAAGATCCTTTACAATCCGCATTCTACGCCCAAGAAACCATCAAGGCGGCGATGGCAAGCGCGAGGGCGGTGGCGGATAAGTTAGAGGGTCTTGTGGATCACCGTCTGTGGCCCTTTCCAACTTACTCTGACCTGCTGCTTGAGCACTAGTGAAGGTCCGCTTTTAGCCAAAAGCGGACGCTTTTGAGAAGGTTCGGATTATGAAAAAACACCTGTATAAGGAAGGTGAAAAAACGGTCTGAAGTTTTTAAAAAGATAACTTTTTTTCAAAAACCTGATTGAAATCAGAGAACTGAATCTGGTTTGCCGTCATATTCCTCCTACAAAATTTGAAAACGGAGGAAAAAATGACCCACGCCAAAAACATCAAAGCAGTTCTTAAGGGAGTTGCTTTTGGTCTTTTCGTAACCGGGATTGCTTTTTATGCCACCAGCGCAAGCGCCGAAGACAAGGGCGGAATTGCGGCTCCCAAAATCGAGGCTTTGGTTACTCTAATTTCTACCGGCGCAATTAGCCCAAGCCGTATTGGAATAGATGAGAAAAAATATACCCTTTCCTCTGAATTTTTATCGACCAAACCCAGCCCGCGTGCATTCGCCTTTTCCCCCGAAAGTGGAAAAGCCCCGGTTTTTATGTTGAAACCCATGTTCATTACGAAACAGGGCCAGGCAACCAACAACATTACATTTAACAGTGTGGATCAATTCATTGTCTCCCTGACCGAACAGGATAGAGCGAACAGTTCACAGACATTTGCAAACAATCCAGCTTTCCTAAACACCCAGCAGGGCGCGTTGCCTACGACATCGCGCTCTAATTTGCTGAATTCCCGGTTTGCTAATTTGTTAGCTAAAAAGCTTACCGGTTCCAAATAAGCGTTTCCTCCTAACTAGACGGACCCCCTCGCTCGTCTAGCAACTGCCCCCGGCTTCGGCTGGGGGCATTTTTTTTGTAAAACCTATTTAAATACGCTACCCTAATGACCAAATATAAATTCCAAACCTAAAATCCAAAAAAAGGAAGGAATTTTGAGGGTTAGTTATGACAGACGAATGCTTATCCTGTTCTGGCGAAGTAAATTATCTGGGGTGCGACCTTACCGAGGCCGAACTCACTTCACTGCGAAAATTTTCCGCCAGTTTTGAAATAAAGAAAAAGAAAACCTTTATCCTGGAAGGCGACCCTCAGGATTATTATTATCAAATTTTTTCTGGCGTCGCCGGCACCTATAACTACTTTCCCGATGGCAAAAGGATCATCACCGAGATTTTGTTCGCCGGGGATTTTATCGGCCCCCAACCAGGGGATAGGTACCCGTTTACCGCTGAATCCCTGCAAACCGTTTTCTTGTGCCGGTTCGAGAAGAAAAAAATGGACCAATTGATTGCCCGTTCTCCGAACCTAAAAGACAAAATTAATATGTTTCAGCAAAATGCCATCAACAAGGCCCGCACCCATTTGCTAACCATTAGCCACAAGGCCCCGTTGGAGCGGGTGGCGTCTTTCCTGTTGTTTATTTGCGGCAATATTGAAGGCAGCGGTCAAAATTTTCTGATCCCGATGGGGCGCCAGGAAATTGGCGATTATTTAGGCCTTTCCAGCGAAACCGTAAGTCGAAATATGACTGATTTATCCGCCCAAGGCATCATCGCCATGGAAACCCCCTCGCTGGTTTCAATTTGTGATCCAGCGCAGCTTTACCAGTTGGTCTACGGGGATCAGGCCATGGCTGGGCAAGAATTTGCCGGTTTCCAGCCCAAACTTTCCGGGTAGCCAGTTCAAATCCGGTCCGCGCCACCAAGATTTTCGAAAATTTAAGCTAGGAAATAAAGCTTCACCTTGTCGGGTCGCTACCATAATCCTCATCGCCGACGCCCACTGGCTCCCAACGTCCGGTGTAGAGCCTGACTTCGGTGGCATCCTTTCCAGTTTCAATATACCCCCAGATTGGAGATTCGTTACGAACCAAATCCACATAATTGGGATAATTGGCCTGGTCTTCCCAGATAATCGCCGATGGTTTTTTTTCTTTGGTCATATGGTGAGAGCTTTTCAGCGCCCCCTGCCCGGCCCCCGGCCTATAAAAATAAACCGCTATACGCTCCCCCTCATCGCCCCGACACGTCAGAACCGAATTGATGGTTACGGTTACCTCATCGCCATTTTGGGTTAAGGCTGTGGCCTCGGCCCGCTCCCCCAAATGGATCGAATAACTGGTTATTTTAAAATTGAATTCGCTCATCTTTGGGGTTCCCTGAATTTTGCTAGTAATCAAAAAGCAAATTAAGCGGGGCTTATCAAGGGTTTGTTAACAATTTCAGAATATAAAGGTGAATATCGGGAAGTAATTAATAACCAAGGACGAGAAAAAATGACATTGTTCCCTGCGGGAATAGAGATTTTTACGGACAAAAGGGTGGGCCCTTTTTACGATTCTTTTTCAGCAGCACGGGGTGTGCTGCACCAAAAACTTGTCGCAATTTCGTGCAAAGATGCGATTTTTGCCATCCCCCGGCGGGATTTGTTCTCTCAAGTGGGACTTGTAGTTGATGAACTCCTGGAGTTCGAAGACTTTGACCTTAATCAAAAAGAGCAAACCATTTTGTCGCGGGTTTTAGCCTATGACTTGATGGCCAGCCAAAGCCGCGAAAGTTTGATCAGTCGCCTGATTAATTAATTCCCTGATTTTCCCCCTAAAGTAACCCGGTTTTACCGGGTTTTTTAAAGCTTATCCCCTTCCATCAGCCAGCCCACCTGGCCACCAACCTTGGCATTTACCGGGGTGGTTTTGAGGTTAAAACTAAGGGCTTTAAAGATATTCTCAAGCGCCTTAATCCCGGGCTTATCAAGAGCCGCTTCAAAAAGCGCTTCAATGCGTACTTTCTGGGCTCCCAGTTCGGCCCGGTTTTCCTTGATCCAGTGCTGAAATACCGCATCAGACTCAAATTTATCCCGTTGCTCAAAAGCCCCCCACAACAGGTCCAAAAGCTGGATTAAGTCGGTGGTATTGGGGTCGCTGGCAAATTTGGAACTGGTAATCCCGAGGGCCCCTTTTAAGGCCTCGCCATCGCCAATTTTGACCGCCTCACGGGTCATCTCGAACAGCTTCACGTCTTCCAGAATGTAGCGGGATTGCTCGATTTTGCAGAAATTTGCTTTGATAATCTCGCTTCCTGCGGCGTGCATTAAAAAGCGAAATTTTCCACCGCTTTTGAGTACACTGGCAACCTCGCCGGCGGATTTTTCGGGATCGCCATATTCAAAGGCATGCTGGCCGGTGATGGCATCAAAAGTTCCAGCCGGAAACGGCAACCTTTCGGTCGGGCAGCCCGGGTGAAAGGTTACCCTGGCCAGGTGCGGGGCGTGCTCAGGCAGGGCTTTTTCGGGATCAATGTCGGCAAGGTCTGCGCCATGAACCTCAAACTCTTTTTTGGCACCATCCGAGACCTGCAAGGCGATTAAGGGAAGCAGGCCATTCCCGGTGCCGATATCCAGGATTTTAGCGCCTTTTGGCAAACCCCCATAAAATTCCGCCCAGCCGGCCCCGATTTCGCGGCCGGCCTCAGGGTCCATATGCTGGGCGCAGGTGGACAAGATATTCCCCCGCCACTGCCGGTCCCAAGCCTGTTTTTTAGGATCACCCGGCATCGCTATTCATCCAGGGCCATTATCGGCAAATCATCGGAGGAGGTATGGTCGGCGATAATGCGCCAGCCCTCAGGCCTCTTTTCAAAGAGCAGCGTAAAAAGACCGCCGATATCCATCAAATCGCGCTCCAAATCCCAACGCCCAAAGACCAAAGCATGATCCTGGGACAGCACCTTGATTTCAAGTTTGGAAAAACGAAGCACACCCATTGCCTCGGGCCCCTTATAACCAGCCTGATAGCCCTCCAGCGTGGCCTTCCAGCCATAGGTGATGTTTCCTCCGGATGCAAACCTCAGGGCATTCGATTTCCAATAGCCCTCCATAAAGCCAGGAATATCGCCGCGGTTCCAGGCTGCCGTCTGATTTTCCAGCACCGCCCGGATATCCTCTTTTTCATCAGCAAAAGCGGAAGGGGGGATAAAAACCACCATTAGAAAAACCAAAATCAGCTTTTTCATTTCTACTCCAAAGGGTCTGGACTTAATTAGGGGATGGCCTGCGCCGCGGTGAAAATTAAACAAGTTCAGGAGATGAGGCTGCAGCATGGTGGGGCCATGGAAAGCCTTATCGACGCCAAATTGTTTGATTTGCACGCGGCCTTGAAAAGGTTGGGCTAAAATTGCCCTCAGCTGTGTCAAAAATCCTCGATGATACATCATATCTACTCCGGTTTTCTCCTTGCTGCGGGCAATTTTTTCGCCAACGCAGGCTCATGCCCTAATTGAGTCCAGACCCTAAATAATATTGGCCTTTACAAAGGCCTTTTTCAGATCGCCCAGCTCGGGCTCATAATTTTTCCAGTACTCGATGGAGGCGCGGTAATTATGCTTTTTTTCTCCGGTCTGGAAATCAAGCATGGCATCCTCCCAAGGAGCCCCCAGCCAGTCAACCACGCGGCGCGAAACCCGCTCGGGAAATTTCACCAACGATTCATAATCCAAATCGAAAATATCCAGGGGCAATACCTCGTACCAATGCTCCATCAAATCTCTATAGGCTTTATAAACCTCACCAATATCAGTAAGGCTATAGGAAAAAGCATTATCCCCCTCAGCATGGGTCTGGGCAAAAAGCGAAAGCGCAGTATCCATCGGGTGGCGGCGGCAATGAATAATTTTGGCCCCCGGGAAAAGCGTGGCAATAAACCCCAAATACATAAAGTTCAGGGGATTTTTGTCGACCAGGTATTCTTCCCCTGCGCTCAGCTCGGATAACGCTTTTAGGTAATAGGCCCCGGCGCCTGAATATAATTCCGCCGAAATTTCCTGAACATAACCGGGGAAGGGTTTTGTTTTACCCGCTTCCTTGCCCAGCTCTTTTGCCATGGTTGGGATAAACGGAAAATCACCGGCACCGAAAATACCTGGATGGGTATTTAGTAATTGTTCCACCAGCGTTGTTCCAGAGCGCGGCATGCCAACCACAAAAATTGGCGTTTTCGAATAGGGCATGCGCGCCCCGAGACCGGAAAAATAAGTCTTGGAAAAAGCCTCTTTAATGTCCTTTAGGTGGGCGATATGGCCCTTGGTATCAAAGGGTTGGCTTCCAGTTTTTAGATCATTGGCCGCCTTATAGTGGCAAAAAGCTTCCCGGAACTGGCCGCAATCGTCATGGACCTTGCCCAGCGCAAAGTGGCAATTGGCCTTGGTCTCGGGGGTCAGGTCGGGGTCATCCAAGCCCTGTCGCAAAATTACGGCATCGGGGTCATCGCTGGTCTCATAAGTTTTCGCCGCCGCCAGCCCAAGGTAAGCGGCAGCGGCATCGGTATCGCGAATGATCGCCCGGCGGAATACCTGGGCGGCCTCAAAATTCATCCCCAGCTGCTGGCGGATCCGCCCCAGGCCGACCAGGAATGCCGCGTTATCATTCTGTTTTGGCAAAAGTTTGGTCAGCACTTTTTCGGCCAGATCCGGGCGGTTTATTTCCAATAAAAATCCGGCAATTTTTTCCTGACCCTCGACAATTTTTGGGCCCTTGAAGTGCAGCGACATCATCGCCTTAGCGGCCTGCTCCATGTCCCCCAGTTCGCGGTAGAGATAGGCCAGGCTAACGTAGCCGCGGGCTTGGGTTGGGGCCAGCTCAATGGACTTTTTTAGGTGCCCCTCGGCGGCTTTTAAATCGCCCTTCATGCGCTCGACATTGCCTAGCCAGAAGTAGCTAGCGGCCTGCGCCGGGTCCAGTTCAGTGGCCAGGGTCAGCCACCTCAAAGCACGCAAAGTGTCTTTGTGATCAAAGAAAAGCCTGCCCGCCCGGTGCGCCAACTGCGCCGACGGTTTAAGCTTTTTTGAACCATCTTCGAGCCGCCTGGCACCGGTCTCCATGGCCCCCTCCTCGAGGTCCAGAACCCCCATCAGAAACATCGCCCCGCCATCCCCGGGTTTATCCCGAAGATGCGCTTCCAAAAGCGACCTGGCAGCACTGGCGTTGCCCTTGGCGTAGAGGTGAAAAGCTGATTTAAAGGTTTTGGTCATTCCCGTCCCTTAATTGCCACAAACCCTACATTGAGTAACACGACTTGGTCAAAGATAACAACGCTTCAAAAGCATTGGAATTGGCGGGGTTGGGCTAGGCCTTAAGAAAATGCGAAATCCCTTTAAAGGGGCTGTTGAATTCAAAAATCATTTGCTATATAAGCCGCCTGCTAACGAGATTCTTCCCCAGTAGCTCAGTTGGTAGAGCAAGCGGCTGTTAACCGCTTTGTCGCTGGTTCGAGTCCGGCCTGGGGAGCCAGATTATAGAAGGGGTTCGGGTTTTAGACCTGAGCCCCTTTTTGTTTGTGGGTAACACATGGGTAATAAATTGGGGGATTGCATTAGAAATGTTTATTTAAATCCACGCGCGTGAGCATGGTGTACGGGCAACTAAACACCATCAACAGCACCCCCGGCTTCAGAATCAGGTTATAGGCAGGCGGGGTGCGCTCACCTGTGTGCTCGTGTAGCCTCTATCCTCTCGGAATAAGCGGCAATAAGGTCTTCCAGTGTATCGTAATACCAAATTCCGTCGGGCATCATCAGCAGGCCGCAATCACAGTATTCGCGGATCTTGCCCATGGAGTGCGAAACCAAAATGATGCGGGCATGAGGCAACTTCTCCTTGAAAGCAGCCTTGGATTTTTCCTGGAAATTCTTGTCGCCCACGGCGATGATCTCGTCGATAAGATAACAATCGAAATCGATAGCCAAACTCATGCCAAAGGCAAGCCGCGCCTTCATGCCGCTGGAATAGGTCTTGATCGGCAAGCCAAGCGAGGGGCCAAGTTCCGCGAAATCACGAACATAGTCAATGGTAGCATCGATATCGGCACCATAGATTCGCGCGACAAAGCGGATATTTTCGATCCCCGTCATTGAGCCATTGAAGCCACCAGAAAAGCCGAGTGGCCAAGAGACGTGAACATGTCGTTTAATTCGTCCCGTATCAGGCGGTTCGGCTCCAGCAATGAGGCGCATCAACGTTGATTTCCCGGCACCATTGGGACCGATGATCGCGATATTCCGGTCACGCGGAAACGTGAATGTCAGGTCATTAATGACTCGCTTGGTGACACCCTTCACTCTGTAACTTTTGGAGACATTGTGAAGCTCAATCATGCCCGGCCCCTCCTTTTGCGGGTCAGGCGTTCGCCAAAAAGGCCAATGAAGATCAGAATAACGGCGAGGGAGAGAATATAGCTTTTGTCGAGCACGCGGCTATCATAATTGGAGTAATAGCCGTTGCGCATCCACTCAATCGCATGCAGTACCGGGTTCCACTTGAGAACAGCCACAAACTGCGGCGGCAAATAGCTCGGTACGTAGAAAATGGCTGAAATGATAAAGAGCGGGCGGGTGATGATTTTCACCACATGCCGCCAGCTGTCCCACAGCGAGATAATGATCGAATTGGTTGCCCCAAAGCCAAAGCCGAGCAGGAAGGTCGCAAAGAAAGCGGCCATCAACTCCCCCGGATGCGCAGGAAAACTGGCGAGGCCGGTGGCGATCAACCCTGAGAAGAAAATTCCCATGATCAGCGCATAGGTCACGCCAATGAGCGCAGCGCGCGCGAAGAGAACATCCGGCTCCCGGATTGGCGGATAGGTGAGCAGCGCTTTGTTGGCTTCAAAAACTGTCATCAGGGAGCTACCGAGTTTCCTGAACATTTCCAGCGTGAAAAGGCCGGTGGCGAAGAAGAGGGCAAAACTCTCGCCAAAAGGTGGTGGGCGCCCAATGGCGGAGAAGATGATGACGAGCACTGCAATGCCCGCCGCAGGCGTGATAATCGCCCACAGATAGCCGAACCGCGAGGTGCCGAAGGTTGCGCGGGTCTCACGCAAAATCAGCGCTGTGATGATCCGAAGTTGGATTTGAAGTGCGCGTGCTATTTGCATGGAACCCTCATTGAATATGATCGCGAACGGAATAAACGGTCAGCGCACCAATACCCCACAAAAACCCAAGGCCAACAACGATCA
Organism: Sphingomonadales bacterium; assembly: GCA_036445535.1. Classification (GTDB taxonomy): domain Bacteria; phylum Pseudomonadota; class Alphaproteobacteria; order Sphingomonadales; family SMXR01; genus SMXR01. Next base: position 5,822 of record JAZFRG010000028.1, on the reverse strand, counting down.
AGAAAATATTGAGGAGCCTGCGCGGATAAAGCGGGTATTGCGGGAGGGCGGGCACGGAGAAGACCGCCAGATACCGCTGCTGCCGGCCTGCCTCGGCGCGCGCTGTTTCAAACGATGTGAGGGCAGATGCGTAGGCCCTCTCGGCGAATTCCCGTTCGACTTCCAGGGGTTCGTACGCAGCTAAAAGCTCAGTTAATGACTTTCCTTGCTTCCCCTGCCCGTTCGTGCCGGCTTCTTCCTTTTGTTTTGAAATCTGCTGTTCAAACGCCTGCGCCTGCCGGACAAGGCCGCGCATGGTGGGGGAATCGTCCGCGACCACACCCTTGAGCGCCGCGATGCGCGCATTGATTTCGCTCAGTTGCTTCTCCAGCTCGCCGATTAATTCCATCTGGATGCGGGCGGTGCTGGCCGGATCGAGCGCCTTTTCCGCCACGCGAAACGCCCGCAGGGCATCCTGGGCGGCTTTCAGCTGCACTTCGGCGTGCGCGACTTCGCCCTCCGCATAAGCAACAGTATCCCGGCGTGCCTGGGCCGAAAGCTCATTGACTAGATCCATGCTGAAACCGAGCACTGCTGTCGCAACGCGCTCTGCGTCCTCGGGCGTGAATGCCTCCACCTCGAAGGTGATGATGCCGGATATATTGTCAAAGCTCGTATCGATACTTCTCACCCAATATTCAACCACATGTTCGATATTTAGCGTGGGGTCGAGGCGTGAGAAGAAGTCTGCTTTGGGGGTGCTGTAAATCTCGCGAAATGGCAACGTTTGTTCCAACTTCTCAACCAAATCGCGGCTTTCGAGGAAATTGAGCAGAATATAGGAATCCGACATCGTCGATCCGCTGCCGGCTATCCCCGTGAAGGAACTCAGTATGTCAGTGCTCGCACTCGCCTCCATGCCGCGAACCGCAAAACCGGCGCTGGCGACATACCGGTCAGAAGCGAGGAAGGCGAAGTAAAATGCGCCGAGCAACGAGGGTATGACCACAAAAAGCACAAAGGAACCTGCAAGAATGCGTTGGCGAAAGGCGCCCGGGCGAAGGGAAAAATCCTTCGGTGGCGAAAGCGACCGGCCTTCCCGGCTCCTGGGTAAAGGTAAAGGTCTCGGGTTCTTAACTTCCTCCATGAAGGTCCTCCTTATCAACAGAAAATAAAACTTTGCGTTCAAGAACAAGTTTCCTAATGTGGCGCTTAAAATTAGCGAAAACGGGGCGTAGAATGCGTTGCCACCAAACCAAAAGGCTATCGCCCGTCTCACGCCAGGTAATCAGTTCTTCCACCGTCCGCTCTGGGCTGGTGAAACGGCCCGTGGCGCGGCTGACATAGACAGGATAGAGAATGAGCGCGCCGGCAACAAGTTCGTCAAGTGACAGCTGGCGTGTCCGCCGGGGAATGGGAATGATATCCTTGGTCAAACCCCAACCGGCATAAAAGGGTTGGCCATAACAGGTGACCCGCTTGCCCCGCATCAGCGCTTCGAAACCCGTAAGTGAGGTAAGGGTGGCAACCTCATCAACCGCGTTCAACAGGTTAGCCATGCTGGCATTTCCCAGAATTTCATCACAGTGTAATTCAACAAGTTTCTCACTTTTTCCTTGGGTCCTGAGGCCCGCCTGAACGTCGGGGTGAGGTTTGTAAATAATATAAGCTTTAGGGTTCGCGCGGCGAACAGCCCGCAACAGATCAAGATTGGTTTTGATCCCCGGCGCGCCAAACCTGATAGAGGCGTCGGTTTCCACCTGCCCGGGCACAAGCATGACCTTCTGGCTACTCGCCGGCCTTTTCCAGGGGGGAGCTTTAATATTGTACTTAGTAATCCCGGCTTCCAGAATTCGCTTTCGCAAAGCGCGCGCCTGGACAAGTAAAGCTTTGTCAAAATCAGTTTCGGCCAGGATGCGTTCAAGCCGGGAAGGCTTCGAGGCATCATAGTATATGCCCAAATCGTCGCAGATCCAGGACAGGGGCTCTATAAGATCTGCGCCCAGTCCGACCGAGCGCAAAAAACCATCCTCTATACAAAGAAGATTGGCTTCTGGCGCAAGCCCTTCCGATGCCTCGTTTCCCCAGATTGCCACTGTTGCCTGGCGGGGGATACTCAAAACATTATGATGGAAATGAACGTTTGAACCGCCAAGAAAACGCCCAAGGATTGGCCTTTTCCATAACGAGAAACCGACAGCCGTAATTTTGTGCGAGAAGCGTTCGCGCATGCGCCGTTGCAGTCCAATATGAGCGAGCAAGGCCTCGACTTCGCAGCGTTTGCCCGTTTCGGGGTCAATATAACGCGGATAATCGATAAGCGCGGCATGAACGAGTTGCTCCAGGCTTGCTCTCCCCCGGCGGTGAGGGGCGGGCAATTCATCTTCTGTAAGTCCCCATCCGGCATAAAAAGGCATACCGAAGATACGCACTTTCTTGCCCCACATTAGCGCATCAAATCCCACTTGCGAGGTGACGGCATAGACAGCTTGGGCTTTTTCAATGAGACGTATCGGGTGGCAATCCTCGACCAGCACTTTGATGCGGGGATTTTGCATCAAAGAAGGGACATCAAAATGGCTACGTTTCCTCCTCGTGAAGGTGTCAGGATGCAGTTTAACAATAATCGTGCAATCTGGATTTTCTGAAAGCGCCGCATCGAGCATTCTGGCAAAACTTTCTTTGTTCCCCCGCCCATAAAGAACGGAAAAATCGCGGTAGTTTTGATCCACCACCAACACGTAGCGGGAAGGCAACTTACCTTCATAATCGCGCGAATAGTTGTATTTCGAAACGCGGGCTTTCCGCCACGCCTTGATCAAGGCACGGACACGAGCCTTTTGGGTCTTATTAAGAAGCTTAGCAATAAGTTTTTCCAGCCGCGAGGGCTGACTGGCATCGTAATAAATGCCCAGATCATCCACAACCAGCGAGAGCCGGGAATGGTGACGTTCGACCGAGCGAAGAAACCCGTCTTCAAGGGTGAGGAAGGGCAACCCCTTGCGCGCTGCCAGCTTGCGTGCAGTGTGCGCCCGGCGGCCCCAGCCGGCGATCTTTTCAACCCCTCCTGCCATGGCCGAAAAGAAGAGAAAGCGTGGCTTGGCCTCCAGAAAGGCGGCGAGACCGGGAAGGCGAAAGGCCGGCCAAGACAAAAAACCGATGGAGCCGGGGGTTTTCCTCATGGCGTTATCCCGGTGATTTGCTGCAACCGGTTCCGCCACGTATGGTGGCGCAGGACGTAGGCAGCCGCTGCCCGCCCCTGCTCACGCTGGCGGTGGGACAGCCCGTCTTTGGCGATGGGCGTAAACACCGCGCGGGCCTCCTCTCCGCTTTCTGTAGTTGCACAATAATCTCTGAAAAACCGTGTAACCGCTGGCGTCGGATTTGTTAGCACGAAGCCCCCGCAGGCCAGGATCTCAACAAGGCGACGTGAAAACGCGGTTGTGGAATCCGTCACGGTGTTGACATTAAGATTAACGGCGTGGGTGTTGTAGACCTTGCCTGTCCTATTGTACGCAATGGTCTTTTTTACCTCGATCCATGGGTATTCGGGGTAACGATAGGTATCTGGCCGGCGGTTAGAATTGCGGTCATAGACGGTCACGCCTACTGAGTCTGCGGCCATGAAAACCATGTCCTGCCAGTTGCGACGATGAGGATGAATATGCCGGCTATAGCTGCCGACGAACGCCGCGCGGTGCAAGGGCTCGGTATCAGCAGGTGAATGAATGGCCGGCTGGGCGGCAAACATCATCACTTCAACGCGGGCACCCTCCCCTAACGCCGCGCGGTAGTGGGGGATCATATTTTCATCGACGGAAAAGACATGATCGAACAGCCGTGCTGATGCAATGAAACGTTTGAAGTGCGCCCCATCTTCCCGGTTCCAGAAGATGGTCGGGATATGGGCGTCTCGCGCGGCCGCCACGACGCGGGCCAGCATCGCGTTGTTGCGCTCAGGATGATCGGGATAGGCGGCGATGCCATATTTCCAGCTCCCCCAACGTCCCTCCCACGCCGATTCTACGAATAGAATGTCCGGCTTCCACAGCTTGAACACTGCGCGGTAGTTCCACGGCGTCACATTCATCACCCGGCACTCGTGCGCAAGACACACCCGCGTGAGATCATCCGTAATCAGGGCGAGCTTGAGGGAAGAAAAAGGTTGTTTCTGGTGCTTCATGGCTGTTTCACCCCATTAAGGCAAGGAGAAATTGCTCCCGATCCTGAACTTGGAATTCGGAATTTCCAATTTTTTCATCTTCAACAATGAGCATCCAATCTATTCCATAACGAGGTATGATGGTTGCAAGAGCATTCGGAAACAGAGCAGCCATTTTCTCCCGCGTAAAATTCTGACGATGGCCGCCAGGCTTGTCATGCCACCACAGCGGCTCCGGCTCACAATCGGGAACGGTGATAACCAAACGCCGAGCGGTAGCCTTGCGCAGTGTCGAAAGCATGACAGCGTTATGCTGCTCTTCAATATGCTCTAGGACCTCCATACAAAAAACGACATCATGAAAATTGATATTGAGCCCAGTGTCGCGCAAATCGCCCAGCTGATAGTCCACTATGGGATGCGAAATGAGCTTGGAGTGACAGACTATATCTAGAGACGTAATACACTTGAACTGTCCAATTTCTGCTAGAAAATACTCCATTGCCCCAGGGCCGGTGCCGATATTAGCAATCGAATTGCCACTTCCAATTGCCAATTTGCTGGCAAATTCTAACCGAAACCAATCTTTAGCGTCATACACGGTTACACCCGGAAAGGTTTCTTCGTATTTTTGACGCGTTGGTTGTATGGATAGATTCAGATTCATTATTTCTCCTGCTTAATCCAGTAAAAATTTTTGCCCAACATTTAAACCTGAACGGGTTGTAAATTTAGCCCCGCCCCTTCAATATTTGTGTGGTGCGATTTCAAAAATTCATCGTCTTCTACCTTCCAGGTGTGTCGTGCCTGGTTGGAATGCCGCCAGATTATGTAGTTATAGGGATCGGCAGAGTAGATCTTGTGACCGGCATCGCTAAGGTTTTTAAGAAAACCGCTGTCTTCCCCTCGGTTGAGAGAAGGGAACGGGACTGTGTTGAGGATATCTCTGCGAATTACAAAAGTTGACCCTGACACAAAATCCGTCTGTTGGTGTCGCATATCAGGAAAGCGGCGAACCAGCTTATTTGATCCCTCAAGATACATGAATACTTCTTTCTTCCCAACCAGCGCGAAGTCGCCAAAGCTGAAGGGAATGAGCATGTCAGCGATATAATGATCGAAATAGAGATCGTCGTCGTCCATCTTGGCTATGTATTCGCCCCGGGCGAGCGAGACCCCATTGTTGAAACGTTCCCCGAGCGTTCTAGGGCTATCGTCGCTGACGATTTCGATGCGTCCAATATTGGATTTAGTTGCTTTGATCCCAGCAGCGAGTCTTTTTTTGTCTTGGCTTGAAAAGCCTTGAAGGATGAAGATGACCTCAAGGCACGGATGTATCTGGCGGGTTAAATTGGTAACAATTCGCCCAATCATATCGGGGCGCATAGTACACATAACCACGGAAACTAAAGGCGTTTTATCTGTATAAGGCAGATCGAGCGTAGATAAGAGGACACCAAGCCGGTTTCGGTAGGTATGCCTTTGCATTACCTCACGGTACCCCAAATGCGCGATGCGGTTGTAAAATGTCTCGTCGGAGAGCAGCTTGCCTATGGTGGCGTTGGCTTCTTTTTCATTGTTAGCAATCTGAACAATTCCGGAGAACTGTTCTTCCAGCGCTTTCGAGGGGGCTGAAACTACCGGTGTGCCACACGCCAGAAGTTCATAAACACGTCGTGAT